>NZ_CP135049.1:300000-453895 GCF_039405155.1 Buchnera aphidicola (Taiwanaphis decaspermi)
AGAAGCAACTTTGCAACCTATTTTATTGCTAAATATAGAAGTATTTAACCTATTAAAATCTCCCTCCAAACCATGTCCTACAGCTTCATGTAATAGTACTCCAGGCCAACCAGGACCTAATACAACAGGTAAAGAACCAGAAGGAGCTTGTTTAGAAGATAAATTTAATATAGCTATACGGACTGCTTCCTTAGTCCATTTTTTTACATTAGATATATTTTTTTTATTTTTTTTAAATAAAAAGTTATAACTTGATTGTGCTCCTCCTCCGCTTCTACCTTGTTCTATATTTCCATTATCTTCAACTATCACTGTTATTGAAAAATTTATAGATGGTCTAACATCATAAGAAAAGGTATTATCTGTAGATGCAATTAATATTTGTTCAAATTGACCGCTTAAACTAATTTTAACTTCTTTAACTCTATTATCAATATTTCTAGCAAAATTATCTATTTCATATAACAAATCTATTTTTTTTTTAGATGTGATTTCTTGTAAAAAATTATCACTTATATATCTTTTATTAATATTCTCATTAAAATATTTTATTTCTATGTTTTTTTGTTTATTCGATTCAGCTAAAGTTGTACAAGCCATATGTGCACTTTTTTTTAATTCAGGCAAATTTATTTGATCAGAATATGAAAATCCTATTTGCTCTCCTTTTATTGTTCTTGTTCCTATTCCTTTATTTATACAACTTAATCCTTCTTTAATTTTTTTATTTTCTAAATACCAATATTCTTTAACGACATCTTGAAAATATAAATCAGCATAATCTAATTTGTAATTAACTAAATAATTTAAAATTTTAAGTATATCAGTTTTTTTAATGTTATTGTGCGTTAATAAATTATAAGTTACTTGTTCGGAATTCATAATAACTCACTTATTAATTTTATTTTATTATATTTTAATTAATAATATTAATTATATTTAATATTATTAAACTATATTAATTTAATATATACTAAAAAATATTTAAAATAAATTAAAAAATTATTAATAATAAAATTAAAAAAAGGATAAATGTTTATGTTTATTAAACATAATGTTTTATTAATTAATGGACCTAATATTAATCTTTTAGGTTATAGAGAAATCGATATATATGGCAAAAATACATTACATGAAGTAATAAATAAACTAAAAAAAAAATCTATTAAATTAAAGATAAATCTTAAACATTTTCAATCAAATTCAGAAAGTAGGATAATTAAAAAAATTCATAATGCAAATAAAAATGTTCATTTTATTATCATTAATCCTGCTTCTCTAACACATACAAGTATTTCTTTAAGAGATGCATTACTTGGAGTAAATATACCATTTATAGAAATCCATATTTCTAATATATATAATAGAGATAAATTTAGAACAAGATCATACATTTCAGATATTGCATATGGTATTATATGTGGATTTGGAACCAATGGGTATTTTATTGCATTAGAAGAGGTGGAAAAAATTCTTTCTTGTAAAAATTTATAATGTTTACATTTTAAACAAATCCTAATTTTCTTTTCAAGAAAATCATATCACAAGGTAAAGGAGCAATGCACTTTATTCTTTTTTTGGTAGTAGGATGAGTAAATTTAATTAATTTTGCATGTAAAGCTTGTCTAAAAAAATAATAGCCATGCTTTACAAAAAATTTTTTTTTTAAATTAATAAAAGTTTTTTTACCTGTATATATTTTTTCACCAACCAATGGGCAATTGATATGAGACATATGAACACGTATTTGATGAGTTCTTCCAGTATATAAAGAAATATGTAATAATGAATAGTCTATGTTTTTTTGTAACAAATCGTAATAAGTAATAGCTAGTTTACCACCACTAGTGCAAACAGACATTTTTGTTCTATTTTTTTTGTTACGAGATATTCTATTAGCTATAACTTTTTTTTTATTAGGATGACCATGTACAATTGCTATATATTCTCTAGAAATTCTTCTCATTTTTAGTTCTGTTACTAAAAAATTATATGAAAAGACATTTTTAGCAATTATCATAATTCCTGAAGTATTTTTATCTAATCTATGTACTATACCTGCTCTTGGAACATTATTTATTTTTTTATAATTGTATAATAAAGCATTTAGTAATGTGTTTTTATTGTTTCCTATGCCAGGATGAACTACTAAATTACATTGTTTATTAATTAATATAATATCTTCATCTTCATATAATATATTTAATAAAATGTTTTGAGGTACATCTTTTTTTTTTTTTATAAAATTAATAATTATATTTTCACCTCCATGTATCATAGTATTTGGTTTCTTTATTATATTATTATTAACTAATATTTGTTTTTTTAAAATTATTTTTTTAAAAAAAGAACGAGAATAATCTTTAAAATAATTAGATAATATTAAATCTAATCTTTGTTTTATTTTTAAATTAGGTATTATTATTTTTTTTTTTTTTATATAATTCATTTTATCCTCTAAAAAAATTTTTTATTTAACAAAATATATAATATTATATATTTACCTAATAAAAAAAAATATATACTAAAATGAAAAAAATATTAAAAATTTTTAAAATTATATTAATAAATATATTATTTTTAAATTTTTGTTATGCTAATGAAATAAATAAATTACATGAAAAAATTTTTATAAATAATAACACAAATAAAATATATAAAAAAAATAAAGAAAAAAAAGAAATAATAAATTATAAACAACAAATAAATTTAATTAATAAATATTATTTAAAATCAAATTTTTATAAAGCATATGAAATAATAAATAAAACATTACCTTTTTTAAATACAAAAACTAACAAAATAGATTATTTTATATATATGAAAGGTGTTATAAATATGAAATTAGACCAAAAAAAGTTTTTATTATTTTTACCTTACGTAAATTATAACATAAACCCAATTTATGCTATAAAAGCTTTAAATTATTTTTCATATTTAATAAAATTATATCCTAATAGTAAATATTCAATAGATGTAAGAAAAAGAATAAAATATTTAAAACATAGAATATTTAAATATGAATTATCAATTATAAAATTTAATTTTAATAACAAAAATTATTTTTCTGTGATTAAAAGATCACAATTACTAATAAAAAAAAAATGTTATTTATATGAAAATAAATTAGCAAACAATTATATAATATTATCAAAAAAAATATTAAAAATACATTAAATAGCTATTATAATAAAATACTTAATATATATTATTAATAAAAATAATTTATATGGTATTTGTAGTTAAAAATTATGAAAAAACTTACTGTTGATATCAGAAAAATTTTTGTTGATTTTTTTATTAAAAAAAAACATAAATTGATCGAAGGTAGTTCTTTGATTAGTAATGACAAATCATTGTTGTTTACTAATGCAGGAATGAACCAATTTAAAAATATATTTTTAGAAAAAGAAAAATGCAATTATAAAAGAATAGTAACGGTACAAAATTGTTTGAGAACAGGAGGTAAACATAATGATTTTGAAAATATAGGTGTAACAAATAAACATCATACATTTTTTGAAATGTTAGGTAATTTTAGTTTTGGAGACTATTTTAAAAAAAAAGCTATATTATATGCATGGGAATTATTAACAAACAAAAATTGGTTTAATATACCAACAAAACAATTATATGTCACAGTGCATGAAAAAGATAAAGAAACTTATGATATTTGGAGGAAAAACACAAGTATAAATTTGAAAAATATTTTTTTAACTAAAAATGACAAAAAAAACAAAAATATATCTGATAATTTTTGGCAAATGAGTGATACTGGACCTTGTGGGTATTCAACAGAAATATTCTATGATATGGATTACAATATATCATACAAAAATATTAATAACAAAATAAGTAATAACTTTTTAGAAATTTGGAACATAGTTTTTATACAATTTAATCGTTTGATTAATGGAAATATTATCCCGTTAAAAAAAATGTATGTAGACACTGGTATGGGGCTGGAAAGAATATCTACTGTATTACAAAGAAAAAAAACAACATATGAAATAGATATATTTAAAAAATTAAATTTTTATATATCTAAAATGTTAGAAATCCCTATAAAAAATAATAATTGTGCTTTAAATATAATTTCTGACCACATTAGATCAGCAACATTTTTAATATCAGAAAATATATTACCTTCTAATGAAGGAAGAGGATATATATTAAGAAGAATAATACGTAGAGCTTCAATTAATGGATACAAATTAGGTATAAAAAATATATTTTTATTTAGAATAATACCGTTTTTAATATCTTCTTTAGATAAATATCATAAATACGTCATAAATAAAGAAAAATATATAATAAAAGTTATAAAAAAAGAAGAAGAAAAATTTCATTTAACTTTAAATAAAGGTTTTAAAATATTAAAAAAAAATATTTCTAAATTAAAAAAAAATGTACTAAATGGAAAAAAAGCTTTTTTTTTATATGACACTTACGGATTTCCAATTTATTTGATAGAAGATATATGTAAAACCAAAAATATAAAAATTGACAAAAAGTCTTTTAATAAAGAAATGAAAAAACAAAAAAAAAGAAGTAGAAAAAATAACAAAAAAAATATTTTTTTAAATGATATTATTTATAATATAAAAAATAACAAAATGTTTTCTGTTTTTGAAGGATATGATAAAAATCATATTACAAGTAAAATAATATCAATTATATATAAAAATAATAATATAAATAAAACCATAGCAAATAAAGAAAATGTTATAATTTTAGATAAAACTACTTTTTATGGAGAATCAGGAGGACAAATAGGAGATACTGGTTTCATTAAAAGTTCTACCGGGAAATTTGAAGTTACAAATACTATTCATAATAATAATTGTATATATCATATTGGAAAAATAAAACAAGGATTTTTAACAATATATCAAACAGTAGATGCAAAAATAAACTCAAGTAGAAGATTATTGATACAAAAAAATCATTCAGCTACGCACTTATTACATTCTTCATTAAGAAAAATATTAGGAAAAAATATAATACAAAAAGGTTCCTTGGTAAACGAAAATTATTTAAGATTTGATTTTTCTTATGATAAAAAAATAGATATAAATTATATACATTCAATAGAAAATTTAGTAAATTATAAAATTTTTAAAAATATAAAAATAAAAACAAAAACAACTGATATAAAAAAAATTGATACAAAAAAAACTTTATCATTATTTAAAAACAAATATAAATCAAAAGTTAGAGTTGTATATATAAATGATTTTTCTCAAGAATTATGTATTGGAACTCATGTAAAAAATACAGGAGAGATAGGATTATTTAAAATTATTAAAGAATATAATATTTCTTCAGGTATTAGAAGAATAGAAGCAATAACAGAAAAAAGAACATTATCGTATATTAATAATCAAAACTTATTGATTAATAATATATCTAACATATTAAAAACAAATGTAGATAATATTTATAATAATATAAAAAAAAATATTGAAGAAAACATATCTTTAAAAAAAAGAATAAAATTATTAACTAATAAAGAAAATTATTTATTAAGCAAACAATTAATAAAAAAATCAATTAAAATAAAACATATAAATTTAATTGTTAGTATAATAAAAAACATAACAAAAAAATCTATGCAAGATACAATTAATATTATTAAAAAATATTTTAAGTATACGATAGTAATATTGGTTACTATATATGATAAAAAAGCATTTTTAACATCTAGCGTTACTAAAAACATTACAAAAAATTTTGATGCTTCTAAAATAATAAAAAATATAACTAATGAAATAAATGGTAATGGTGGAGGTAATAAACAAATAGCACATGGTAGTGGTAAAAATGTTCAAATATTAAATTTTGCTTTATCAAAAACAAAAAAAAAAATTATAAATAAAATAAATAATTTGTAAAAATATTATTTAATGATTAAAATTAATTTAAATATTATTTAAATAAAATACATTTTATTATAATTTCATACATAAAAATAAATTTTTGATATTTTAAGGAGAAACAATGCTTATTCTAACTCGAAGAGTTGGAGAAACTCTGATGATTGGAGATGAAGTTACAGTAACAGTACTAGGAGTTAAAGGAAATCAAATACGTATTGGAGTTAATGCTCCTAAAAAAATTTCAGTACATAGAGAAGAAATTTATCAAAGAATTAAAGCAGAAAAAAACCAAATAAATACTAATTATTAAAAAATAATAAGCGTCTCATAAATTATGAGACGTTATATATTAAAAAAAAATAATTGACATATTAATTAAAAAAAGTATGATTGCAAATACTTGACATTAATTTTTTAATATAATTAAATATTAGAATTTGATGAGATGGCCGAGTGGTTTAAGGCGTTCCCCTGCTAAGGGAATATGTATTTAAAACACATCGAGGGTTCGAATCCCTCTCTCATCGTTATTATAAAAGCATCCGTAGCTCAAATAGGATAGAGCTCTCGGCTACGAACCGAAAGGTTAGAGGTTCGAGTCCTCTCGGATGCATATAAATTTAATTTTGTTTATCAAAAAAAAATTAATTTTAAATTTAATAAAAAACATTATATGCAAAATATATTAATAAAAGATATATCTAAAAAATTATCTTTATTAAAAAAGTACCCTTTTATATTAAAAAAAATATGTAGGGGTGTAGAAAGAGAAACATTAAGAATTAATGATAATGGAAAAATATCAACAAAATTTCATCCATGTTCTTTAGGTTTTTCTTTGTATCATAAATTTATAACTACAGATTTTTCAGAAAGTTTATTGGAATTAATAACACCAAAAAACAAAAATATAAATTTTACTATAAGTTTTTTAAAAGACATACATAAATATGTTGTTAAAAATATAGATAATGAATATTTATGGCCTTTTAGTATGCCATGTTATATATCTAATATTGAAGATATTAAATTAGCTAAATATGGTGATTCGCCATTAGGAAAAAAAAAAAAAACATACAGAAAAGGTTTAAGAAATAGATATGGTACTTTAATGAATATTATATCTGGTGTTCATTATAACTTCTCATTACCTTTAGTTTTTTGGGAGAAAATAAAAAAAAAAAATAATAAATTAACTGGAAAAGAATTAGCAAATAATGGATATTTAAAAATGATGAGAAATTATCTTAGATTCGGTTGGATTATACCTTATCTTTTTGGATCTTCTCCTGGTATTTGTTCTTCTTATTTAAAAGAAAAAAAAACTAATTTAAATTTATTAAAACACAAAAATACACTATATTTACCTTGGGCAACATCATTAAGAATGAGCGAATTAGGTTATCATGACAATATACAACCTGAAATAAATATATCTTTTAATAATTTACAAGATTATATAAAAAACATTAACTATGCTTTAAATACTTCTTCTAAAATTTTTTCAAAAAAAAACAAAGAAAATAAAAATATACAACAATTAAACACAAATATATTGCAAATGGAGAATGAACTATATATAAAAATAAGACCAAAAAGAGAAACTTATAACAATGAATCTTTATTAGATTCTTTATCTGAAAAAGGAATAGAATATGTAGAAATAAGATCTTTAGATATAAATCCTTTTTCTCCTATAGGTATTGATAAAACACAAATAATGTTTTTAGATTTATTTCTTATTTGGTGTTCTTTAGTTGACTCACCAAGAATGAATAATAAAGAACTTAAATTATCTTATAAAAATTGGAACAAAATAATATTAGAAGGAAGGAAACCAAACCAAAAAATTAAAATTAATCACAATTTTAAAAATAGTTTTTACTTAAAAAAAATAATTAAACACATTTTTAATGATTTATTTAATATTGCTAAAATAATAGATGTAAAAAACAATAATTATCAAAAAACATGTAAAAAATTATTTATATGTTCATATTGCCCAGAAATGACTTTATCTGGAAAAATGTTAAAATATATGTTAAAATATGGTTTTATTGATTGGGGGTTAAAACTTTCTAAAAAATATTATAATTATTTAAATAATAAAAAAATAAATAAAAAAAACAAAAAAATAATAATAAAAGAAACAAAAAGATCTCGCAATATATTAAATAAATAAAAAACACTATTTATATTTAAATAATTTTTATTTTTTATTTAGTATAATGTCAAACTAACGTTGGATAAATTATAAAAATGAAAAAATTATTGACATTTATATTAAGTTCATTTTTTTTAAGTTTTTCTTTTTTATCATATGGAATTATTTATAACGAAAAAATAAACTACAAAAGATATACACAAAATAATTTTTATAAAGCAAAAATTGAATCATCCAAAATTAATAAATATGCTCCAGGATCATTTTATTGTGGATGTAAAATAATATGGAATGGAAAAAAAGGAATACCAGACCTAAATTCTTGTGGTTATATAATAAGAAAAAATTATAATAGGGCTAATAGAATAGAATGGGAACATGTTATGCCAGCTTGGCAATTTGGACATCAAAAAGGTTGCTGGAAACATGGAGGTAGAAAAAATTGTGATAAAGACATAAATTATAAAAAAATTGAATCTGATTTACATAATTTACAACCTGCAATAGGAGAAATAAACGGAGATAGAGCTAACTTTATGTATAGTCAGTGGAACAATAACAATGATGTACAACAATACGGTAAATGCAAAGTAAAAATAAATTTTAAAGAAAAAATTATCGAACCACCTGAAAATACTAGAGGGATTATTGCTAGAACATATTTTTACATGAGAGATACATATAAAATAAAATTATCTAAAAAACAGACAAATCTCATGCAAGCGTGGAACAATAAATATCCCGTAAATGAATGGGAATGTCAACGAGACAACATGATATTTAACATACAAGGAAATCATAATATGTATGTATATAAAGCATGTACAATTAGAAAATAATAAAATATGTTCTTATATTTTTTATATTAAATTACATATTTATTGAATGTATTTATAAGATTTTTTTTTTTTTGAAAAATTAAAAATATTTTCAGGAGTAACAATAATAGGTATAGGTATATCCCAGTCAAAGACAGGAAAATAGTCAACCAATTGAAAATCGTATGCAACACCAATTAGCAAAATATCTTTTTTGTTATATAAATTAGAAAGCAATTTATCATAAAATCCACCCCCTAAACCTAATCTATAACCTTTATTATTGAATGCTACAACTGGTACTATTATAATATTTAAATCATAATATGATATTTTTTTTTTATAAACAGGCTCTAAAATATTAAAAGCGTTTAAACATAAAAAACTATTTTTTTCATATTTAGCAAATTCTATATATTTATACTTATTATTTATTATTGGTACATATATGTTTTTATTTAAAAACCATAATTTATTTATAAGAAATGATGTATTTATTTCTCCATCAAAAGATATAAAAATTGCTATATTTTCATTATTTTTATTATTTATAAAATTATTAATAATATTTTCACTAATTTTAATTCCTGAATATATTTTTTTTTTATAATCTAATTTATTTCTTATGTTTCTTATTTTTTTTCTTATTATAAAACGTTTAAAAAAAAACTGTTCATATATTATTGATACTTATTTAAAAAATTAATTAAGATATTATATCTTATTAACAAAATAATACATAATTATATTTTTAAAATTATTCTAATAATATTTATTTTTTTTTAAATTATTTTTTTTTTATTTTTATAATACCTAAATTAGTAGTACTTATTAAAGCAATATCAGCGGAACAATCTTTAGTAAAAATACCGACTGTTACTACTCCTGGTATGTTATTTATTTTATTTTCTAATATTGAAGGGTTAATAATATTAAAATTATATACATCAATAATTTTGTTATAATTTTCAGTGATAAAATTATTTCTTATTTTAGGATAACCTCCTAGTTTAGTTATTTCAGAAACAACATAAGAACATGACATTGGTATTATTTCAATTGGCAATGGGAATTTGCCTAACTTTTTAACATATTTTGATTCATCAACTATACATAAAAATTTTTGCGCTGATGCTGCAATTATTTTTTCTTTAGTTAAAGCTCCTCCTCCACCTTTTATCATTTCAAGATCATTATTAATTTCATCTGCACTATCTATATAAATTGATAATTTATCAATTTTATTTATATTAATTATAGGTATACCTATTTTTTTAAGATAGTTTGTTGAAATAAAAGAACTAGATACAGCTCCTTTTATTAAATTTTTAATTTTTTTTAATAATTTTATAAATTTTATTATTGTGCTACCGGTACCTATTCCTATTATACTATTGGGAACAATATATTTTAACGCTTCTTTCGACACTATTTTTTTTAATTTGTTTTGATTCATAGAATGAATACCGATATTTAATTTATTATTTTTTAAATAATTCAAAATTTTAATAAAAATTAATTTTATACATATAAATACGTTAATAATTTTTAATATATATATATATTCTGGGGTACCTGGATTCGAACCAAGGAATGCCGGTATCAAAAACCGGTGCCTTAAACCTCTTGGCTATACCCCATTTTTTACACATAATAATACGGAAGGCGAGACTTGAACTCGCAAACAATTAAGTGCCAGAACCTAAATCTGGTGCGTATACCATTTCGCCACTTCCGCATAAAAATAAATTATCTATTCAATATATTAATATAAAATAATAATTAGCTATAATGGGATTTGAACCCATGACCTCAGCGTTATGAGTGCTGTGCTCTAACCAACTGAGCTATATAGCTAGCTTTTAATAAAAATTAATTTTTTAAAATTAATATTTGAAACATATTATATTATAATACGCATTATATGCAACATATTTGTTAAAATTAATTATAGATTTATGAAAAATATAATATAATGATTATATAAAAAAATAAAATATATTAAAAAATGAATAATTTTATAAAAAAGATTATAGAAAAAGATTTAAAAGAAAAAAAAATAAAAAAATTACATACTAGATTTCCTCCTGAACCTAACGGTTATTTACATATAGGTCATGCAAAATCAATTTGTTTAAATTTTGGATTGGCAAAAAAATATGAAGGAAAATGTAATTTAAGATTTGATGATACAAATCCCAATTCAAAAAACAAAAAATATATAAAATATATAAAAAAAGATATTAAATGGTTAGGTTTCAAATGGCATGGAGCAACATGTTATTCTTCTAAATATTTTAAAATACTATATAAATATGCGTTAAAATTAATAAAAAAAAAATTAGCTTATGTTGACGAAATGTCTCATGAAGAAATAAAATACCATCGTGGAACATTAAATAAAAAAGGTATAAATAGTCCATATAGAAATAGATGTATATCTGAAAACTTATCTTTGTTTGAAAAAATGAAAAAAGGTTATTTTAGTGAAGGCAAGGCTTGTTTAAGAGCAAAAATAGACATGTCTTCCCCAATAATTTTAATGAGAGATCCAATTTTATATCGCATTAAATTTACAAAACATCACAAAACAAAAAATAAATGGTGTATTTATCCAATGTATGATTTTGCTCATTGTATTTCTGATTATATAGAAAAAATTACACATTCTTTATGTACTTCTGAATTTTCAGAAAATCGTTATTTATACGAATGGATATTAAAAAATATTGAAGTTAAAAATAAACCTAAACAATATGAATTTTCTAGATTAAAATTAGAATATACAGTTTTATCTAAAAGAAAAATACAAACATTAATTAACAATAATATAATAAAAAAATGGAATGATCCAAGAATATTTACTATTTCTTCTTTGAGGAATAAAGGATATACACCATATTCTATTCGAAAATTTTGTAATGTTATAGGAATTACTAGAAAAGATCATATGATACAAATGTCTTCATTGGAAAATTGTATAAAAAAAGAGTTAAACTTAAAATCTCCAAGAATAATGGCTGTTGTTGATCCAATAAAAATAGTAATAACAAATTTACCTAAAAACCATGTAGAAAATATTAACTTTCCTAATCATCCTAATAGAATTGATATGGGATTTAGAAAATCAATTTTTAGTAATGTTATATATATAGAAAAAAATGATTTTTCAGAAAATAATGTTAATAAAAAATATAGAGGTTTAATCTTAAATGGCGAAATAAGATTACGTTACTCATATATTATTAAATGTAACAAAGTATTAAAAAATAAAAAAAATAAAATAATAAAACTATTATGTACATATGATAAAACAACCTTAAATAAAAATCCTAAAAACAGATCAGTAAAAGGAGTAATACATTGGTTATCATCTATAAATTGCTTTATTGCACAATTCAATTTTTACGAAAGATTATTTAATATTAAAAATCCTGATTCTAAGAAATATTTCTTAAATTTTATTAACAATGAATCTATTATTATTAAAAAAGGATATGTAGAACGTGGTATAAAAAATATAAAAGAAAAAAAAAGGTATCAATTTGAAAGAATAGGATATTTTTATTTAAAAAAAATTAAAAATAATCATGTTTGGAAATTTAATAGAATTGTAGAATTAAAAAATACAAAAAAATAAATTATATGATATTTTTTATTTTTATTAAAAATAAAATATGATATATTATATTTCACATTTATTATTTATCATCAAATTAATTTATATATAAATGATATGAAATTTATTACTTCAATAATTCCATTCTAGATTATATAAAATCTCTGGTTTAACATGAATACACATTACATTTTTGTAACCGGTGGAGTAGTTTCATCACTAGGTAAAGGAATTGCAACAGCATCTCTTGCAGCAATACTAGAATCTAGAAAATTAAATGTAACTATAATGAAACTAGATCCATATATCAATGTTGATCCAGGAAATATGAGTCCATTTCAACATGGTGAAGTTTTTGTAACAGAAGACGGGGCAGAAACAGATTTAGATTTAGGTCATTATGAACGTTTTATAAATACAAAAATGACTTGTTTAAATAATTTTACTACTGGAAGTGTATATTCTAAAGTTTTATCTCAGGAGAGGAAAGGATATTATTTAGGATCTACAATTCAAGTAATACCTCATATTACTAACGAAATAAAATCTCGAATTGTTAAAGTTGCAAAAAATAGAGATGTTGTATTAGTAGAAATAGGTGGAACTGTAGGTGACATAGAATCTTTACCTTTTTTAGAAGCTATAAGACAAATGTCTTCTGATATTGGTAGAAAAAAAATTATATATGTACATTTAACATTAGTTCCTTATATGATAACTACCGGAGAGGTAAAAACAAAACCAACCCAACATTCAGTTAAAGAATTATTATCAGTTGGTATTCAACCTGACGTTTTAATATGTAGATCTAGTATAAGAATACCTATAAACGAAAAAAAGAAGATCGCTTTATTTTGTAATGTTTCTGAAAAAGGAGTTATATCATTAGAAGATTTGGATTCTATATATAAAATACCAGGAGTATTGAAAAATCAAGGTTTAGATAATTATATTTGTGAACATTTTAAATTGAAAGCACCTGATACCAAATTGTCTGAATGGAACAAAGTGGTATTAGCTGAATCCAACCCTAAAAATAAAAAAATAACTATTGGTATGGTTGGAAAATATGTCAATCTGCCTGATGCATATAAATCTGTCATAGAAGCTTTGAAACATGCTGGATTAAAAAATAAATTATCTATAAAAATAAAATTAATAAATTCTAAAAATATAGAAAAAAATGGTATAAATATTCTAAAAAAAATAGATGGTATTATAATACCTGGAGGATTTGGAAATCGAGGTATTTTAGGTAAATTATTAGCTGTACAATATGCAAGAGAAAATAAAGTTCCATATTTAGGAATATGTTTAGGAATGCAAATCGCAATAATAGAATTTGCAAGAAATGTTGCAGGTATGAAAAATGCTAATTCTACTGAATTCGACCCTAAATGTAAATATCCAGTAGTATCTTTAATATCAGAAATTAAAAATAAAAATTCAAAAAAAAATAATAAACATACACAAAAATGTATGAGATTAGGTAACCAGAAATGTTATTTATTTGAAAATAGTTTATCTTATAAATTGTACGGAGCACGAACAATTATAGAAAGACATCGTCATAAATATGAAATAAACAATAAATTATTAGAAAAAATAAAAAAATTTGGATTAACAGTTGCTGGTATTTCTAAACACAATTTGGTAGAAATTATTGAATTAAAAAATCATCCTTGGTTTATAGCATGTCAATTTCACCCAGAATTTATTTCTACTCCAAGAAACAGTCACCCGTTATTTTCAAGTTTTGTGTCTTATGCAAAAAATTATAATATTAATAAATATTAATATTAAATATAAGTTTTTTCATAAAGGTAATGAAAAATGTCTAAAATATCAAATATTATAAGTAGAGAAATTATAGATTCTAGAGGTAATCCTACAGTAGAAGTAGAAGTTCATTTAAAAAGTGGTTGTATAGGTATAGCTTCAGTGCCATCAGGAGCATCTACTGGATCTAAAGAAGCAGTAGAAATACGTGATTTAGATAAAAATCGTTTTCATGGTAAAGGAGTTAAAAAAGTTATCCATAATATAAATAAATACATTAAAAATGAGATAATAACAAAAGATGCTATAGAACAAAAAGACATAGACCAAATGATGATTGATTTAGATAACACAAAAAATAAATCAAAAATTGGAGCTAATGGTATACTAGCTGTTTCTATTGCTGTATTGAAATCATCTGCTATTTTTAAAAAAATACCATTATATGAACGTATAGCAGAAATAAATAAAATAAAAAAAGAATCATTTTTTATGCCTTTGCCCATGATAAATATAATAAATGGAGGTGTACATGCAAATAACAATGTTGATATTCAAGAATTTATGATTCAACCAATTGGTGCGAAAAACATTAAAAATGCAATTAGAATGGGATGTGAAATATTTCATAATCTAGGAAATATATTAAAAACAATGCAATTTAACACTTCAGTTGGAGATGAAGGAGGTTACGCACCAAATTTATCATCTAATGAAAAATCTTTAGATTTTATCATTCAAGCTATTAAACAATCTGGATATGAATTAAATAAAGATATTACATTAGCAATAGATTGTGCGGCATCAGAATTATATAATCATAAAAAATATGTTTATAAATTAACAAATGAAAATAAAAAATTTAATTATAAAGAATTTACTAAATATTTAAGTGACTTAACATACAAATATCCTATTATTTCAATAGAAGATGGTCAATCTGAATTAGATTGGAAAGGTTTTAAATATCAAAGTGAATATATGGGTAAAAATATACAATTAGTTGGAGATGATCTATTTGTAACTAATTATAATATTCTTAAAAAAGGAATAAAAAATAGCATATGTAATGCTATATTAATTAAACCAAATCAAATTGGAACTATTACTGAAACTTTAAAAACTATCAATTTAGCAAAAAAAAATAATTATAATGTTATAATTTCTCATAGATCTGGAGAAACAGAAGATTCATTTATATCTGATTTAGCTGTTGGAACTTGTGCTCATCAAATAAAAACAGGATCTATGAGTAG
Source organism: Buchnera aphidicola (Taiwanaphis decaspermi) (assembly GCF_039405155.1). Lineage (GTDB taxonomy): Bacteria > Pseudomonadota > Gammaproteobacteria > Enterobacterales > Enterobacteriaceae > Buchnera_M > Buchnera_M aphidicola_B. The sequence goes on from NZ_CP135049.1 coordinate 315,516, forward strand.
ATCAGACAGAACATCAAAATATAATCAATTAATAAGAATTGAAGAAAAATTATTTGATAACAAAAAAAAATATTTTTACATAAATAAAAAAGGAAACTATATCTAATTTTTAAAGGGTGTTTAATATAACGCCCTATTTAATATCATTAATAAAAATTAATATTTATTATTTAAAAAAAAAATTTCATTTTTTATTAAAACTTTTTTTATATTAATAAAACTTTAAATTATATTATGTTTTAATGTAAATAATTTTATTTAATTTAAAAATTTAACAATATTTATAAAAATTTTAAATAAAAATAAAATCAAAAATAAAAACAAAATATAAAATTTAAGATAAAATTAATATAAACAATAATTCATAATATATTTTATAGATTTTTAATAAATATTTTCTTTTAATAAATAAGAGTTATTTATCTTTTTCATTTTTTTTAATCTTTTTTTTGATTTTTTAATAATTAAATTAGGTAAACCAGCTAAAGATGCAACATTTATACTATAATTATTTTTAGAAAAACCTTTTTTTATTTTGTATGTAAAAATTATTTTTTTATTATATTTTATTGCTTCAAAATAAATGTTTTTTATAAACTTCATTTTTTTTTCTAAAACAGTTAATTCTAAAAAATGTGTTGCAAATAAATTCATAGATTTTATATTATTTGTTAAATATTCTAAACAAGAACAAGCTAATGATAAACCTTCAATAAAAGAGGTTCCTCTGCCTACTTCATCTATTAAAACTAAGCTATTTTTTGTAGCATTATTTAGAATACATGCTGTTTCAGTCATTTCCATCATAAAAGTTGATTTACCTAAAGATAAATCATCAATAGCTCCTATTCTGGTAAATATTTGATCTATAATACCAATTTCCGCATGTTTTGCAGGTACAAAACTTCCAACCCAAGCCATTATAACAATTAAAGCTGTTTGTCTCATATAAGTACTTTTGCCACCCATATTTGGTCCTGTTATAAGTAATGATCTATTTTTTTTAGATAAATTAACTGAATTTGATATAAAAGGAGATTTTAAAATTTTCTCTATTACTGGATGACGTCCTTTTTTTATGGATATTGTTTTTTTTTTGGTTAATTTGGGACGTACATAATTTAAAGAATGAGATTTTTTTGCTAAAGAAGATAAAACATCAAGAATTGATAAATAATTACATATTTTTTTTAAAGAAGATAAATATGGAAATATTAAATCAAATAAATCATTAAATAATTTTTTCTCTAATGAAATCAATTTTGATTTAGATAACAAAACATTTTTTTCATAATTTTTTAATTTCTTAATAGTATATCTTTTAACATTTTTTAATGTTTGAATACATTTATATTTGTTAGAAATTTTAGAACATTCTTTTTTATTTATTTGAATATAATAACCTATAATATTATTAAATTTTATTTTTAATGAATTTACATTTATTTTTTTTTTTTCTGATATTTCTATATATTTCAAATATTCTTTATTGTTTGTACAAACTGAACGCAAATAATCTAATTTTTTATTATAATTATCAGCTATAATAATACCATCACCAAATTTTATCGATGGATAATTTGTTATAGATTTATCTATTAATTTATATAAATTGTCATAAATAACAATTTTTTTTGATATTTTTTTTAACAAATAAGAGTTAACATTAGTTAATTTTTTTTTTATTTTTATAAATTGCAATAAAGAATTTTTCATAATGATAAAATCTTTAGGGCTTGCTGTTTTTAAATAGAAACGACCAATAATTCTTTCTAAATCACCTATTTTAAAAAGATAAGGTTGTAAACAATCATATAAATGAATAAGTTCTTCTACTGCATCTTGACGTTTTTTTACTTTATTTAAATTTCTTAATGGAGAATGCAACCATCTTTTTAACATTCTACTACCCATAGGGGTTTTAGTGTAATCTAAAACATAAGATAATGTGTTTTTTTTGTTGTTTAAAGAAAAACTTTTTGTGATTTCTAAATTTTTTTGAGTTGCATAATTTAATATTATTCTATTTTTGAAATAATTTATTTTTATAGATCTAATTTGTGGAATAATGTTTAATTGAGTGTTTTTTACATATTTCAATAAACATCCAGCAGCAGGTAACCCAATATGTTTTTTAGAAATACCAAAACAATCTAAATTGCAAGTATTAAAATGTTTGTTTAATTGATAATAAGATTCTTCATAAGAAAAATCTAAAATGGATCTTTCTTTTATATTAGAACATTGTACAATCAAACTCATAAAATTAAAATTTTCTGGGTATAATATTTCTTTTGGATCAGTTCTTTCTATTTCAGATAAAATATAATCTATATTATTATGGTGAGATATAAAAAAATTTCCTGAATTAATATCTAAATAAGAATAACCAAAATTTTTTTTTTTTTCCCAAATAGCTGCTAAAAAAACATCATCTTTTTCAGGCAATAATGATTCATCTGTTATTGTACCAGGAGTTATTATGCGAACTATTTTTCTTTTTATTAGTCCTTTTTTAACATTATTTTTATTAGACATTTGTTCACAAATAACTATTGATTTTCCTGAATTTAATAATTTTTTTAAATAAAAGTTTAAAGATTGATGAGGTATTCCTGCCATAATAACTTTTTTATTTGCAGAATATCCTTTATGTGTTAAATTTATTTGTAAAATTTCAGAAGCTATTATTGCATCTTTATAAAATAATTCATAAAAATCACCCATACGATATAACATTATTAAATCTATGTTTTTTTTTTTTAAAATAATATATTGTTTAATAAATGGAGTATGTTTTGAAAAATTACAACCAGTTATTTTATAAGATGCTTGACATATGTCATCAGTTATTTTGTACATATTGAAAGATTGTATTAAATGTTTATATATGAAAATATTAATATATTACATTTTACAATCAAATAAAATAAAAAATTAATACAGGATTAATATATGAGAAAAATAATTATATTTATATTTGGAATGTTTTTATCATCTAAAATTTATTCTTGCCAATTTATAGAAAATAAAGATTATAATGTAATAAATAACAAAGTTGAATATATGCCTAAAATAACAAAATTTTTTTCATTTTTGTGTCCTTATTGTTATCAAGAAGAAATTAAATTTCATATTAACGATTTATTGCAAAAAAAAATGAAAGAAAAATATATGATAAATAAATATCATGTAAATTTTTTAGGTAATGAATTAGGTAAAAATTTGACTCATATGTGGTGCATAGCTCAATTATTAGGAATAGAAAATAAAATACTATTACCTATGTTTGAGGGTGTACAAAAATATCACACTATAAATAATAAAGAAAAAATAAAACAATTATTTATAAAAGTAACTGGAATTGGAGAAAAAGATTATGATAAACTTTGGAACAGCTTTAGTGTAAAAATGTTGATGGAAAAAGAAGAAAAATCTCTAAAAGATACAAAAATACAAAATATACCTACCATGGTTATAAAAGGAAAATACATAATAAATAATTATGAAATAAAAGCAAATTCTATAAATGAATTTATAGAAAAATATTATTCTTTAATAAAATTTCTTATAAAAAAATAAAATAAATAATTTTAAATTATAAAAAAATTATTTAATTTTTTAATAGCAAAAAAAAATAATTATGAAAAAAACTTTATTTTTAATAGATGGTTTTTCTTATCTTTATAGAACATATTATGTTTCTAAAAATATTTCTTATAAAAAAAATATTAAAGTAAGAGCTATCTATGGATTATTACATTTATTAAGAAAAATTATAATAAAATATAAACCAAAAAAAATAGCAATAATATTTGATCATAAAAAAAATGATTTTAGAAAAAAAATATATAAAAAATACAAAGAAAAAAGAAAAAAAATGCCTAAAGATTTGAAAAAACAACTTCCTTTATTATACAAAATAATTAAATTGTTGGGTATACCTTTGTTAATCATTAAATATGTAGAAGCTGATGATGTTATCGGGACAATAGCTAAAAAAGAAGAAAAAGAAATGAAAGTATTAATTTTAACTTCAGATAAAGATTTTTCTCAACTAGTTAATAAGAACATAAATATATTAGATATATATAAAAAAAAAATTTTAGGTGCTAAAGAAATAAAAAATAAATATGGTGTTTATCCTAACTTGATGATTGATTGGTTATCTTTAGTAGGAGATATTTCTGATAATATACCTGGAGTTTGTGGAATAGGAAAAAAAACAGCTGTTGTTTTGTTAACAAATATTGGAAATATAAAAAAAATATATAAAAATATAAATTTAATTGATAATTTACAAATAAGGTGCAAAAAAAAAATAATATCTAATTTAATAAAATACAAAAAATTAGCTTTTTTATCTTACAAATTAGCAAAAATTAAATTAAATGTAAAAATTGATGTAAATTTATCATTATCTAAACCTCATAAAAAAAAATTAGAAAAAATATTTTTAAAAATAAATTTTAATAATTGGTTGATATATTTAAAAAAAGATGTTTGGTTAAATAAATATTAATATTTATTTGTTATAAAATGTTTATTGTAATTTTTATAAATTTCATTTAATTTATTTTTTATAGAAGATATTCCTTTTTTATTTTTGCAAGATGTTTCATATATTTTAATGTTTGAATAAATATTAGATATTTCTTTTTTTATTATATTTTTTTTTTTTTTACAATTAGTTTTAGAAAATTTATCTGTTTTAGTTAATAAAATTATTAATTTTTTATTTTCTAATTTTGAAAAGTTAACAATATTATAATCTAAATATCTTATGCTATTTTTTACATCAATTATTAAAAAAATGCATGTTATTATTTTTTTTCTAAAATAAAAATAATCGTTTATTAATTTTTGCATATTATTTTGTTTAAAAGTAGAAACATTAGAATAACCATATCCAGGTAAATCAACTAATCTAAAACTTTTATTTATATTAAAAAAATTTATTAATTGTGTTCTTCCTGGTTTTTTACTTACACGAGCTAATTTTTTTTTACAAGTTATTGAATTTATTAAGCTAGATTTACCAGAATTTGAATAACCTGTTAAAACTATTTCTACGCCATTATTTATATTAATATTTTTAATTTTATTAAAACTATTAAAAAATAATGTGTTGTTGTAATTTATTATTTTAGACAATAAATTTCTCCTATTCATAATAATTTTTTATTTAAAAAACAATAAATATTTTAACACAATTAATAATTATTTAAAAATATTAAAAAAAATGTATATTTAATCAAAAAGGAAAAATAGTGAAAAGAAAAATAAAAAATATAGCTATAATAGCTCATATTGATCATGGAAAAACAACTTTAATAGATAAATTGCTACATGAATCAGGTGTACTTAAAAAAAATACAGAACTATCTGAAAGAATAATGGATTCTAACGATTTGGAAAAAGAAAAAGGAATAACTATATTATCTAAAAATACAGCTATAAAATGGAATGATTATCATATCAATATAATAGATACTCCTGGTCATTCAGATTTTGGTGGAGAAGTTGAAAGAGTTATGTCTATGGTAGATTCAGCTTTATTATTAGTAGACGCTGTAGATGGTCCGATGACACAAACTAGATTTGTAACTAAAAAAGCTTTTGAAAATAATGTAAAAGTGTTATTAGTAATTAATAAAATAGATAGAGAAAATGCTAGACCAGATTGGGTAATAAATCAAGTGTTTGATCTTTTTGCTAATTTAAATGCTACGGAAGAACAGTTAGATTTTCCAGTAATTTATACCTCTGCATTATTAGGAAAATCAAGTTTAGATTATAATAATATGAAAAACAATATGAAACCATTACTTGATTTTATAATAAAAAATTCTCCATATCCTAATTCAAATGAAAAATCTTTTTTTAAAATGCAAATTTCACAATTAGAATATAACAATTATTTAGGTGTAATTGGTATTGGTAAAATACACAGTGGTATTGTTAAATGTAATCAAAAAGTAACAGTACTTGGAAAAAAATATATATATAATAGTAAAATAAATAAAATATTAATTTATTTAGGACTAAAAAAAATAGAAAAAAAAATAGCTTATGCAGGAGATATTATTGCTTTAACAGGTATAGAAAAATTAAATATTTCAGATACTATATGTGATCCAAACAATTTAAAAAAAATGCCTGTTATAAATATAGAATCTCCAACAGTAAAAATGTTTTTTTGTGTAAATTCATCTCCTTTTGCAGGAAAAGATGGTAAATACATAACTTCAAGAAGTATTATGAATAGATTACATAAAGAAACCATTAATAATGTATCATTAAAAATTGAAGAAACAAACAATAGCAATATGTTTTTAGTTTGTGGACGAGGAGAATTACATTTATCTATCTTGATAGAAAATATGAGAAGAGAGGGTTTTGAATTAGAAGTATCTAGACCTAAAGTTATTTATAAAACCATAAATAATATAAAAAAAGAACCTTTTGAAAATTTATTTATAGAAATAAATGAAAAATATCAAGGAATTATAATGCAATACATGGGAGAAAGAAAAGCAAAAATAAAAAATATAACACAAGATAATTTTGGTATAGTACGTATTGATTATATTATAAGCAGTAAAGCTTTGATAGGTTTTCATTCTCATTTTATGAATATCACTTCTGGAAGTGGTATTATGCACTCTTCATTTAGTCACTATGATAGTATAACAACAAAAAAAATTGGAGAAAGACAAAAAGGAGTAATTATTTCTAATGGTAATGGTATGGCTGTTGCATTTGCACTATTTAATTTGCAAGATAGAGGTCAACTATTTATATCACATGGAGAACAAGTATATGAAGGACAAATAATTGGTGTACATAATAGACAAAATGATTTGACAGTAAATTGTTTAACTGGAAAAAAATTAACTAATATGAGAGCATCTGGTACAGATGAATCTGTGATATTGACTAAACCAATCAAAATTAACTTAGAATTTGCTTTAAGTTTTATAAATGATGATGAATTAGTAGAAATTACTCCTAAAGCAATAAGACTCAGAAAAAAAGAAATTAAAGAAAAAAACAGAAAAATATTTAATAGAAAAAAAAATAATAAAAAATAATTGTTATATATGTTAAATAGAATTATTTAATAAATTTTTAAGTAACTGATTATGATTATATTTTTGATATTGAGTTTTTAATTTAGAAGAAACAATAATGCTTTTTAAATTATCTATTGCAATTTTTATATTATCATTAATGATTAAATAATCATAATCAGAATAATGATTGATTTCAGATATAGCTTTCGACATACGTTTATTTATAACATCATCACTGTCTTGAGATCTATTTTTTAATCTAGTATATAATTCTTTAATAGATGGTGGTAAAATAAATATACTTTTTGAATTATTTGTTTTCTTTTTAATCTGACGAGCACCTTGCCAATCTATATCTAACAAAACATTGATACCATTTGATATGAATCTATTAATGTTTTTTTTAGATGTTCCGTAATAATTATTAAAAACTTTAGCATATTCTAAAAAATCATCATTATCAATCATCTCTTTAAATTTTAATTTAGATATAAAATGATAATGTATTCCATTATGTTCCCCAGGTCTGATAATTCTTGTTGTGTAAGAAATAGAAATTGTCATATCACAAAAAAGATATGAATTATTATTTAATAATTTTTTTATTAGAGTAGATTTTCCTGTACCACTAGGAGCTGAAATAATGAATATAATACCTTTTTTCATAAATATTTTATTTTTATTTAAGATTATAATTAATAATTTAAAAAATAATACTATTATAAAAATTATGCAATAATTTTACAAAAAATAAGTGATTTACTATAAAAATTAAATTTTATTTTTTAAGAAAATAATTCTATTTCATATCTTTTTTTATAAATACGAAATTTATCATTTTTATATTTAATATTTTTACAAATAGCTTGAATGAAATTTTTTTTATTAAATTTTACAAAAAAAAATATTTTTCCTATTATTATCCAAGTTCCATTATTATTATATTCTATAAAATCATTATGATTTAATACAATATCTCTATCATTATAAAATAAAAAAATATTTCTTCTCAAAATATTTCTAAATTGATACTTAGCAATTATCTCTTGCCCTTGATAACAACCTTTGTTTAGACATATTCCTTTGTTTTTTATATTAATGTTTATTTCTTGAGGAATAAATATAGATTTGTTCATTTTAAATATCATTGGTATTTTTGACATAATATCAAGGATTAACCATATATCATCAACATCTCTATATATTTTATTATATTGCATTGTATTTAAAATTATTTCTGAATATTTAAGTGTTGTAACTACTAAATATCTTTTAATTGGTTTTTTAAAAAAAAAAATAAATGTTTTTTTAAATTTAACAAAAGTATTATTTTTATTAGGAATTTTAAAAAAGATATTATTTAATATTTTTTTTATTTTTTTACTATATATAAAACCAAATATGAATATTTTTTTTAAAATTGATATTTTTACTTTATAAAAAATACAATATTTTTTAAACTCTAATATTTGTTTTTTAACATTTTGATTATATTGAATATAAGCATATCCATTAAAATATTTAAATATTCTAAATACACTACGAACTCTACCTTTACTATTACAAAAAGAAGAAAATATATGTTCATTTTTTTTTAATTTATTTATGTCAGAAGTAGTGTGATTTTGCAAAAATAGTTTTGCATCTTTTCCTTTTACTGACACAATAGATAAATTTTTAATAATTATATATTTTTTTTCATTTTTTTTTTTATTTAATAAATATAAAATATTTGACATTTAATCCTTAACATTATTTATAATAATGTGTTTAATAATTTTTATTATACAATTAACCAAAATTCATTTTATTTATATATAATATAAATATTAAATATAACTTAAAAAAAATATGAATTAAATATTTATTTAATATATTTAATTTTATAAAAAATATAAACATTATTTGTTAATAAAAAAAAATATGATAGATAATAATGTAATAAATATAAAAATAATAAAACTATTTAATAAATATAATATTATTAAAAAAAAATTTTTATATCATAAAAAAAAAAAAAAATTAAAAAAAATAAATATAAAATTGAGTAAAAAAAATATATGGGAAAATAATTATTATGCTAAAATTTTAAGCAAAAAAAGATCATCATTAATTTGTATTATAAGAAAAATAAAAAATATTAAAAAAAATATTAACGATATAAAAGAAATATTTAAATTATATATAAACAATTTTGATAAAAAAATTTTTAAAGAAATAATGTATGAAATTTATATTGTTGAACAAAAAATTAATAAACTTAATATTTCAAAAATGTTTACAAAAAAAAATGACATATTAAACTGTTATATAGATATACAATCAGGTTCAGGAGGATTAGAATCTCAAAATTGGTCTAAAATGTTACAAAAAATGTATTTAAAATGGGCAGAAAAAAAAAAATTTAAAACTAAAATCACAGAAGAATCTTATAGTTATCCAAATGGTATTAAATCTTCCACAATTCATATTGTAGGAAAATATGCTTTTGGATGGACAAGAACAGAAACTGGTATACATAGATTGGTAAGGAAAAGTCCTTTTGACTCTAATAATAAACGTCACACATCTTTTAGTTCAATATTTGTATATCCTGATATAGAAAAGAAAATAAAAGTTGAATTAGATACATCTCAATTAAGAATAGATGTATATAGAGCTTCAGGAGCTGGAGGACAACATGTTAATAGAACTGAATCAGCTGTTAGAATTACACACTTACCAACAAAAATTGTAACACAATGTCAAAATAATAGATCTCAACACCAAAATAAAGAACAAGCGATTAAACAAATGAAATCAAAACTATATAAATTAGAGTTACTAAAAAAAAATAAAGATAAAAAAATTTTAGAAAGTATTAAATCTAGTATAGGATGGGGTAATCAAATTAGATCTTATGTTTTAGATAATTCTAGAATAAAAGATTTAAGAACAGGAATGGAAACATGCAACATACAAAATTTTCTAGATGGTAACTTAGATTTATTTATTGAAGCAAGTTTAAAACTAGGATTGTAATAATGAAAAAAATAAAAAATATTAATTCTGGAAAAACATTACATGAAAAAAACAACCAAATTAAAATAAGAAAAGATAAATTAAAATTAATAAAAGATAATAAATTAACATCAATAAATAATTTTAAAAGAAAAAATATATCATGTGATATACATAAAAAATATGGAAACGAAAATAAAAAAACGTTAGAACAAAAAAAAATAAAAGTTTCAGTTGCTGGTAGGATAATAAAAAAAAGAATAATAGGTAAAGTGTCTTTTCTAATTTTAAAAGATATGGGAGGTTTTTTACAAATTTATTTGAACAAAAAAAATATAAATTTTATTATTTATAATAATGTAAAAAAATTAGATTTAGGAGATATTATAGGAGTATATGGTAAGTTATTTAAAACCAATACTAACGAGCTTTCTATATTTTGTAAAAAAATATTTCTTTTAACCAAATCTATTAGACCTTTACCAAACAAATATCATGGTTTACATAATAAAGAATTATGTTATAAACAAAGATATTTAGATCTTATAAGTAATATTAATACTAGTAAAATATTTATAGCAAGATCGAAAATAATTCAAAAAATACGAATGTATATGAACAAATCAAAATTTGTAGAAGTTGAAACTGCAATGCTACAAAATATACCAAGTGGTGCTAATGCATCACCTTTTATGACATATAATAATTCTTATAATACTAATATGTTTTTAAGAATATCACCCGAACTTCAATTAAAACAATTGGTAATAGGTGGTTTTGAAAAAGTTTTTGAAATTAATAGAAATTTTAGAAATGAAGGAATATCTTATAAACATAATCCAGAATTTACTATGATGGAAATATATATAGCTTATGCTGATTATAAATATATGATGAAATTTATAATTAAACTTTTAAGATTTTTAGCAAAAAAAATATCAGAAGATAAAATTATCAATTGTAATTCAAACATATTAAAGTTAAATAAAAATTTCGAAACATTAACAATAAAATCTGCTATAAATAAATATTATCCTGAAATAAAAATATCAGATATGAACAATATAAAAAAATTAAAAGATTTTTCAAATAAGATTGGATTATTTATTGATAAAAAATGGAACATAAATAATATTATTATAAGAATTTTTGAAAAACATATAGAAAAAAAATTGATAAATCCAACTTTTATTACTGAATATCCAGTTGAAGTATCTACTTTAGCTAAAAGAAATGTTAATGATCCTAATTTAGCAGATAGATTTGAATTTTTTATTAATGGTATAGAAATAGCTAATGGTTTTTCAGAATTAACAGATTCTGTAGATCAAGAAAATAGATTTAAAGATCAAAAAGACAACTATTATTCTCAAAAAACACATAAATATGATAAAGATTATATAAAAGCACTTGAATATGGTTTACCTCCAACTGCTGGATTAGGTATAGGTATTGATAGATTAGTAATGTTTTTTACCAATAGTACTAATATAAAAGATGTTATATTGTTTCCTATGATTAAAAATAATTAGATACATTAATTATACAAAAATTATTTAAAGGTTATCATGAAAAAAAATATATATAATTCAAAAACATCATTGAATATAGATAATTTATTACCATTAGCAAAAAATAATGAAACTTCGATATGGGTCTATGACGAAAAAACTATTTTAGATAAATTAAAAAAACTAGCAATGTTTGACATAATAAGATTTTCACAAAAATCTTGTTCAAACATAAGTATATTAAAAATACTTAAATACAATAATGTAAAGATTGATGCTGTATCTTTAGGGGAAATAGAAAGATCTTTAATAGCAGGTTTTTCTCCTAATAATAATAATATAGTATTTACTTCAGATTTATTAGATATAAAGACAATAAATAGAATTGTAGATCTTAATATACCAGTAAATATAGGTTCTATTGATATGATAAATCAATTAGGAAAATTTTCTCCTAAACATAAAATATGGTTAAGGATAAATCCAAAATTTGGAGATGGTTATAATATTAGAACTAATACAGGAGGTGAAAATAGTAAACATGGTATATGGAATATATTTGAAGCCATAGAAAAAATGAAAAAATTTGATTTTGATTTAATAGGATTACACATGCATATTGGATCAGGGGCAAAATATATTAACCTTGTAAAAGTATGTGACGAAATGTTAAATAATGTTATCAATATTAAAAAAGATATACAATATATATCGTGTGGAGGTGGGCTTCCCATACCATACTTTCCAAAAGAAAAAAATGTAAATATAAATAATTATTTTAAATTATGGAATAATACAAGAAAGAAAATAGAAAAATATTTAGGACATAAAATTTATTTAGAAATAGAACCAGGAAGGTTTATAGTTGCTGAATCAGGAGTATTGATTAGTCAAATTAGAACAATAAAAAAAGTGAATAATAGATATTTTATTTTAGTAAATGCAGGTTTTAATGATTTGATTAGACCTTCAATATATGGTAGTTACCATCATATTTCTCTGATGCCTATAGATAATAGAAAACTTACAAATGAAAAAATTTCCTATGTAATAGGAGGTCCTTTATGTGAATCTGGAGATATATTTACTCAAGATAGTTCTGGTAAAATACAAACCAGGTTATTACCTAAAGCAAAAATAGGTGATTATTTAGTATTTCATGACACTGGAGCTTATGGATCAAGTATGTCATCTAATTATAATAGTAAACCATTAATACCAGAATTTTTAATAACTAAAAAAAATGAGATAAAAAAAATAAGAAGAGCACAAACAATAAAAGAAATGATATCGTTAGAATTATTATAAAAAACACATTAATTAAGTTTAACTTATTTCTTAGAAAAAATTATATAATTATTATTAAAATATATAAAATTTAATAAAAAAACAATTATTTGTTAAAAAATAAATTAATATTTTTTCAAATACAAAATTAACATTTTTATTTATTATTTTATTTAAAATTTAATTATGTTTAATATTATTATTATAATTATTTATGTTTTATTTTAAAAATATATTTAAAAACATTTTTAAAATACTAATTATTATAATATAATAATTATAACGTATTTTAAAAAAATTGTAATATGAAAAAAGTATATATTAAAACTTGGGGATGTCAAATGAATGAATATGACTCTTCAATAATAATTAACATATTAAAAAATAAAAATCAATATATTAAAACAATTGATGAAAAAAAAGCTGATATTTTAATTTTAAACACATGTTCTATAAGAGAAAAAGCACAAGAGAAAGTTTTTGACCAATTAGGTAGGTGGAAAATATTAAAAAACAAAAACAAAAAAATTTTAATAGCTGTAGGAGGATGTGTAGCTTCTCAAGAAGGATTGAAAATAAAGAAAAGAGCTAACTATGTTGATATTATTTTTGGTCCAAGAAATATTCATAAATTACCTTTTATGATAAAAAATTTTTACAAAAATCAAAAAAGTAGTATCAACATTAAATTTGATTCAATAAATTCAAAATATAAAAAAAAAATATATAATTTAAATGTAAAAAGTGTTACAGGATTAATTTCTATCATGGAAGGTTGTAACAATTATTGTACTTTTTGCATAGTACCCTACACAAGGGGTAGAGAAGAAAGTAGGCCTATGAATAGTATAATTTCAGAAATTAATCAAATGTCAAAAAAAGGAGTTAAAGAAATAAATTTATTAGGACAAAATGTTAATTCTTACAAAAGTAAAACAATAAATGGAAAAATTTATAGTTTTGCTGATTTATTAACAGCAATATCTAATATTGATGGAATTGAAAAAATACGTTTTACTACTAGTAATCCAATGGATTTTAATGAAGATATAATAGACGTATATAAAAATATATCAAAAATATCTAGTTTTTTACATCTACCTATACAAAGTGGATCTAATAAAATACTAAATCTAATGAAAAGACGTTATGATATTAAAAAATATAAAAAAATTGTAAATAAATTATCAATAGCAAGAAAAAATATAAGAATAGGATCAGATTTTATAGTAGGATTCCCAGGAGAAACAAAAAAAGATTTCGAAAAAACGATTAAATTAGTTCAAGAAATAAATTTTGACACTAGTTTCAGTTTTATATATTCACCTAGACCAGGTACTCCTTCTTTAAGGTTGAAAGATAATGTTTCTGTGCAAGAAAAGAAAAATAGATTATACAAATTACAAAATATTTTACAAAAACAATTAATAAAGTGGAATAAAAGTATGATAGGAACAATTCAAAGAGTTTTAGTCCACGGTTTTTCTAGGAAAGACAAACAACAATTATCTGGCAAAACAGATAACAATAAAGTTGTTAATTTTTATGGTAATTCAAAAATAATAGGAAGGTTTGTTAATATAAAAATAACAGGTGTACATGTAAATTCACTTAAAGGTATATTAATATAATAATAAAAATTATAAAAAAAAAACATTTAAATATTAAAATGAATAAAAAAATAAAAATTAATTTGCAATTAGACTGTAAAAATAATTATAAATATATACCAAAAAAAAAAACTTTTTAACATGGTTAAATATATATAATTTTTTTTATATAAAAAATGAAATCACAATTAGATTAACTAATGTTGAAGAAATAACTCAATTAAATTTAAAATACAGAAAAAAAAATAAAGCAACCAATATTATTAGCTTTCCATTTAATACTTTTGATTTCATAAATAATAAATTATTAGGTGATATTGTTATGTGTCCATTTATAATCAGTCAAGAAGCTAAAAAATACAAAAAAAATATTGTCGAGCACTGGGCTCACATTACAATACATGGATATTTACATTTACTGGGATTTAAACATAATTCATTTAACAACAGAAAAATAATGGAAAAGTTAGAAATAAAAATTATGAAAAAATTAGGTTATAATAATCCTTATTTTTAAAAAAATATTATATTAAATATATAAAAATTTATTAAACAAATATTTTTTAATGTTTGTAATTAAAATAAAAAATAGGTTATTAAAATGCAAGAAAAATATAATCATAAGAAAATAGAACTATATGTACAAAAACACTGGAAAAAAAATAAAACTTTTCATGTAAAAGAAATAACTAACAAAAAAAAATATTACTGTTTATCTATGATACCGTATCCATCTGGTGATTTACACATGGGACACGTAAGAAATTATACTATCGGTGATATAATAGCTAGATTTAATAGAATGAAAGGAAAAAATGTATTACATCCTATAGGATGGGATTCATTTGGATTACCAGCAGAAGAAGCTGCTATAAAAAACAATATTAATCCTAATGATTGGACTAATAACAATATTAAATCTATGAGAAAACAATTAAAAAAAATGGGTTTTTCATATGATTGGTCTAGAGAAATTAAAACTTCCAATGAAAAATATTATAAATGGGAACAATGGTTTTTTAATGAGTTGTATAAAAAAAAATTAGCTTATAAGAAAACTTCTTTTGTTAATTGGTGTATAAAAGATAAAACAGTGTTAGCTAATGAACAAGTTATTAATGGTAATTGCTGGCGTTGCCAAAATAAAGTTACATTAAAAAAAATACCGCAATGGTTTATAAAGATAAATAAATATGCTAAAGAATTATTTGATGATTTAAAAAAACTAAAACATTGGCCTAAAAAAATAAAATTAATGCAAAAAAATTGGATTGGAAAATCCATTGGTTTTGAATTAAAAATAAAAACTTTAGATAATAAAGAAATATTAATATATTCTACTAGAATAGATACAATAATGGGAGCAGAAGCTATTGTTTTAGCTCCTGAACATAAATTATCTACACAAGTATCATTGTATAATAAAAAAATAAAAATATTTTTAGAAAATATTGATAAAAATAAACAAAAAATAGATTTTTTAAAAAAAAAAAAAGTTTATGGAATAAAAACACAATTATTAGCTTTACATCCTCTCAAAAATAAAAAGTTACCTGTATGGATATCTAATTATGTAGATATAGATTATGCTACAGGTGCAATAATGCTAGTACCGGCACACAATAAAAAAGATTTAATATTTGCTAATAAATATAAAATTAATTTTAAACCTGTTATTTTAGATAATAATGGGGAAATACCTATTATAAATAACAAAGCTTTAACAAAAAAAGGTATATTATGTAACTCAAATCAGTTTAATAAATTAAATTACTATGATGCTTGCAAAAAGATATCAATAATATTAAAAAAGTCAAAAATAGGAAAAAAAAAAACAGTATACAAATTAAAAGATTGGTGTGTTTCTAGACAAAGACCGTGGGGTACACCTATACCTATGGGAGTAAACATACAAAAAAAAATAGAACCTATATCATTTAAAAATTTACCAAAATTTACATATAAAAAAAACAAAAGAAGAATAATTTTTGTAAACAAAAAAAAAATAAAATTAGAAAAAGATACTTTTGACACGTTTATGGAATCTTCTTGGTATTATGCACGCTATACATCTTATAATTGTAAAAATATTATGATTGAACCTAATTTGGCAAAATATTGGCTACCTGTAGATCAATACATAGGTGGTATAGAACATGCTACTATGCATCTAATATATATTAGATTTTTTCATAAATTACTTAGAGATGCAGGATTAGTTGAAGGTGATGAACCTATAAAAAAATTATTGTGTCAAGGTATGGTTTTATCTAAAACATTTTATTATTTAAATAATAAAAAAGAAAAAAAATGGATATCTTACAAAAATATAATTATTAAAAAAAATCATGACAATAAAATAATTTCTATGGTTTCTAAAATAAATAATAAAAAAATATATTTTGATGGCATAAAAAAAATGTCTAAATCAAAAAATAATGGTATTAATCCTACATATATTATTAATAAATATGGTTCTGATTCCTTAAGATTGTTTATAATATTTGCAGCACCAGTAGAAAATTCATTAGAATGGAATGAAGATGGTTTGAAAGGTATGTCTCGTTTTCTTAATAAATTATGGAATTTAACATATAAATACATTTACATAAAAAATAAAAAAATTAATCTTGCAAAAAACTTTAAATACAATAAATATCAAAGAAAATTGTTATCAAAGTTAAATAAAACAATTTATAAAGTTTCTCAAGATATAGAATTAAAACAATCTTTTAATACAGCAATATCTTCTATAATAAAATTTTTTAATAAATTGAATAAGGAAGTACCTAAAAACAATGAAGATGTGAAGCTAATATTTTATTCATTAAAAATAATAATAATTTTGTTATATCCATTTGCTCCTCATATTACTTTTTTTTTATGGAAAGAAATTAATATTAATTCTACAATAGATGATGTTAAATGGCCTAAATATAATAAATTATATATAATAAATAAAATAAATATTGTTATACAAATTAATGGCAAAAAAAAAATAGTAACAAAAGAAAGAAATAACATTAGTAAAAAAGAATTACTTGAAAAAATATTAAAAAAAAAAATTATTAAAAATTATTTAAAAAGTAAAAAAATAATTAAAATTATATATATTACAAATAAAGTATTAAATTTTGTTATTGAGAAATAGAATTAAATATATAGGTATAAAAATAAAATGATACAAATAAATCATCAAGATATTTATAATATTAAATATAATAAAAAAAAAAAATTATTATATTTAATAACAGGAGATAATAAAGTAATAATTAATGAAACAAAATTAGAAATATTTAAAATAGCTAAATCATTAGGTTTTGATATAATTATTAATATTGATATAAATGCAAAAACAAATTGGGATAAATTAATATTATTAAGTCAAAGTCAAAGTTTGTTTAATAAAAAAAAAATAATTCATATAAAATTTAATAACAATTGTAAAATAATTTTTTTTGAAAAAATAAAAAATTTGTTTTTTATAAAAAATAAAGAAAATTTCATTTTATTAAATATTGATAAAAAAAATGTAAATATTTTAAATAACATAAAAAAAAATAATATAAAAGGAATATTAAAAATAAACTGTAATATACCAAGTAAAAGCAATTTAAGTTGCTGGATAAAAAAAAAAGCTAATAATTTAAATTTAAAATTAGATGAAAATGTTTACAAAATTTTATGTAAATATTATGAAGGTAATTTTTTTGCTTTATATCAAATAATAAAATCATTAAGTTTTATATATCTTAATGAAAATATTACAAAAAAAAAGATTAAATGTATTATCAAAAGTGATTCTATATATAAACCATTTGAATGGGTTAATTCTATATTATTAAGAAAAAAAAATAAATCTATAAAAATTGCTAAAAAAATTTATAAAGAAAATTACAATTTGTTTTTTTTATCTAAAATTTTATACAAAGATTTATTTATATTATTACAAATGTATAAAAAAGATAAACCAAATTATTATACTTTTTTTAAAAAAAATAATATATGGAAAAATAAACAATATATATATAATAAAGCATTAATAAAAAATAACATAGAAAAAGTTTATAAATCCATTTCCGTATTAACTAAAATAGAAATAATAATAAAAAAAAATTTCATTAATCATAGTTGGTTGTATTTGCAAAGATTAACTCTAATTTTAAATTAAAAATAATGTAATAAAAAATAAATAAAAGAGAAAAAAATGTATATATTATTTGGAGGTACTTTTAACCCTATTCATTATGGTCATTTATTTACAGCAAATTATATATATAATTATTTTAAATGTTCAAAAATAATATTTTTGCCAAATAAACAACCATATTATAAAAAAAAAACTAAAATATCCTGTAAAAAAAGAGTTAAAATGTTAAAACTAGCTATAAAAAAAAAATTTGAAATAAATTTATTAGAGGTAAAAAATAAAAAAAAATTATATACTATAAATACAATAATTTTAATAAAAAAAAAAATTAAAAAAAATATATATTTTTTAATGGGTTACGATTCTTTGATAAATTTTTATAAATGGTATAAATGGGAATCTATATTAAAAATATGTAATATTTTAGTAATAAAAAGAAAAAACAAAATTTACAAAAATATAAAAAAAAAAATAAAAAAATTTATTACATATGATATATATAAATTTTTAAAAAATAAAAATGGACTAATTTTTGTTTTTAATAATTTTGAAGTTAATATATCATCTAGTAATATTAGGAAAAGATATAAAAAAAACAAATCTTGTACAGGAATGTTGCCAAAAATAGTTGACAATTTCATAAAAAAAAATAAGCTATATAAAAACTAAATTATATTCGTAAAATAAAATGCAAAAAAAAAAAAATAAAAATAAATATATACTAAATTTAATTGGTTTAAGATGTCCAGAACCAATTATGATGCTTAGAAAAAAAATAAGAGAAATAGGTTCTGGCCATATATTATTAGTTTTTTCTGATGATATTACTACTACAAAAGATATTCCAAATTTTTGTCATTTTATGAATCATAAATTATTAGAAATAGATGTTAATAAAATTCCGTATAAATATATAATTAAAAAAATAAATAATTTTAATATATGATTTGTTAAAAAATTATATATTAAATTTAATAATTTTAATAATATTTAAATATTTTTTAGAATTATTTTTAAAACTCTTCTTATAGGTTCAGCAGCTCCCCAAAGTAATTGATCTCCTACACTAAAAGCAGATATATATTTTTTTCCTATATTTAATTTTCTTATTCTTCCTATAGGGATATTTAGAGTACCGCTAACTTTTATAGGATTTAGTTTTTCAATGGTTTGTTCTTTTTCGTTAGGTATTATATTAACCCATTTGTTATTATTTTTAATTATATTATATATACTTGATATAGAAATATCTTTTTTTAAATGAATCATAAATGATTGACTATGACATCTTAATGCACTAATTCGTACGCAATTACCATCTACAAGTATTTTTTTTTTTTTATAACCAAGTATTTTATTTGTTTCGGATATTGATTTATGTTCTTCCATAGTTTGTCCATTTTCCATTTTATTATCTATCCAAGGTATTGTATTACAAATAATAGGTATTTTAAAAACATTTATAGGTAAATATTTTTTTAGCTGACTAATTTTAGTAATTTTTTTTTCTATAGATAAAATATTTTTAGTAGAGAAGTTTAATTTATGTTTGATGTTAATATTATTAGATATTTTTTTTATTTGTTTTATCAATTCTAACATAGCAGATGCTCCTGCTCCAGAAACAGCTTGATAACTAGAAAAATATATCCAATCTATCAATTTTTCTTTTACTAAACCACCTAAAGACATCAACATCAAACTAACAGTACAATTTCCACCAACAAAATTTTTTATTCCATTATCAATATCTTTTAAAATTAAATCATAATTTATCGGATCCAAAACTATCGTAGAATCATTTTTCATTCTTAAATATGATGCAGCATCTATCCAATAACCATTCCATCCATTATTTCTAATTTTTGAATATATTTTTTTAGTATAGTAACTACCTTGACAAGTTACAATAATGTCGTTAGACATTAATAAATCTATATTATACGCGTCTTCTATTGTATTTTTATTTTTATTATTTGATAAAAATATTTTTTTTCCTTTTTGAGTTGTAGAAAAAAACATGGGTATTATTTTTTCAAAATTTTTTTTTTTTTTCATTCTTTCTAATAATACTGAACCTACCATTCCTCTCCAACCTATAAAACCTACTTTTTTCATATATTTCCTTTAAATCAATTGTTTTAATTTAAAAATTTGACAAATTTTTTATAAAAAATACATATATATATTATTATATATTTTCTTAATAATAAATGTTTTTATTAATTATCTTATATATATTAAATAATAATATATAAAAACAAATAAAAAAAATGATAAAAATAATTTCAATAACAATATTGCTTATATTAATAATGGATCCATTAGGAAATTTACCTATTTTTATTTCTATTTTAAAAAATGTTAATCCTAAAAAACAAAAAATAATTTTGATAAGAGAAATGTTTATATCTTTAATAATAATGACATTTTTTTTGTTTGAAGGAGAAAAAATTTTAGGAATATTGAATATAAAAACTGAAACAGTTTCTATATCAGGAGGCATTATTTTATTCTTAATATCTATTAAAATGATCTTTCCGTCAAAAAGTAATAAAAAAATATTACAAGAAGAGCCTTTTATAGTTCCTTTAGCTATACCATTAATAGCTGGTCCATCTTTGCTAGCAACTTTAATGCTTTTATCACATAAATATCAAAAAAATATTTTTTGCTTATTTGTATCATTAATTATTTCTTGGTTTTGCACTTTTATAATACTTTTGTCATCTAATTATTTTTTTAAATTGTTTGGGTTAAAAGGAGTTAATGCATTAGAAAGATTAATGGGATTAATTTTAGTTATGTTGTCAACACAAATGTTTTTAGATGGATTGCATGTATGGTTAAATTTTTAAAAAAAAAATATTTTTTTTTGTAGAAAAAAATATCTAAAGGAGTTATTATATGTATATTTAATATATTAATCTTTTAAAATAATTATCTTTAATTTGTATATATTAAAATATATTTTAAAAAATTAATAAATAATATAAAAATATTTTAATTAAAATATAAATATTAAATATACAAAATAGAGATAATCATGAATATACTTAATATGTCTAGTTTAAATTTGAAAAATAAAAGAGTTCTTATTAGACTAGACTTAAACGTTCCAATAAACAAACAAGGGAAAATTACATCATATGCTCGTATTAGCGCTGTATTACCTACTATAAAATTAGCTATAAATAAAAATGCTAAAATAATAATTATGTCTCATTTAGGTAGGCCTAAAAAAGAAATTTACAATCCTATTTTTTCTTTGAAACCTGTGGTTGTTTATCTACAAAAAAAAATTAAAGGTTTTAAATTAAAATTGGTGAAAAATTACTTACAGGGCTTATCTATTAAAAATTCAGAAATTATAGTTTTAGAAAATGTAAGATTTAATAAAGGAGAAACCAAGAATAGTACAAGTCTAGCACAACAATATGCTAAATTATGTGATGTATTTGTTATGGATGCTTTTGCTACTTCACATAGGAAACATTCATCGACATATGCAGTAATTAAATTTGCAAAAATTGCTTGTGCTGGACCACTTTTTATTTCAGAGGTAAAAAATTTATCTAGAATATTAAACAATGCTCAGCAACCTTTAATATCTATAGTTGGAGGATCAAAAGTTTCAACAAAATTTAAATTATTAAAAAAATTGGCTAAAATATCACAAACTTTAATTGTAGGAGGAGGAATAGCAAATACATTTATTGCTGTTAATAATCAAATAGGAAAATCTTTACATGAACCAGAATTAATAATAAAAGCAAAAAAAATGCTTAAAAAATATAATATTTGCATTCCTGTAGATTCAAAAGTAATAAATACTTTGAACAAAAATATAGAGATAAAAAAAGTAAATAAAATAAAAAAACATGAAGAAATAATGGATATTGGTAAACAAAGTATTATTAATATATTACAAAAAATAAAACTAGCAAAAACTATTTTATGGAATGGACCAGTAGGAGTTTTTGAAAATTCAAATTTTTGTGAAGGAACAAAAAAAATAGCTCAAGCTATAGCTAAAAGCAAATCATTTTCCACAGCTGGGGGAGGTGATACCTTGTCTGTAATTGACATGTTTAATATTAAAGATAAAATATCTTATATTTCTACTGGTGGAGGAGCTTTCTTGTCTTTTATAGAAGGTAAAAAATTACCAGCAATATATATGCTAGAAAAAAAAAATAATTTTTTTAAAACATTGAATTAATAATATTAAAAATAATTTTTTTAACAGAGATAATTAATGTCTAAAATATTGAATTATATGAACCCAGGTGTTTTATTTGGAAAAGATATTCAAAAGATTTTTAATATTGCAAAAAAGAACAATTTTGCAATACCAGCTATAAATTGTATAAATATAGATTCAATAAATGCGGTTTTAGAAGCATCTTCTATAGCAAAATCACCTATTATTATACAACTATCTTATGGTGGATCAAAATTTATTTCTGGTTATGGTATAAAAAATGTTTCAGAAATAGAGAAAAGTGTTTTAGGAGCGATATCTGCAGCTAAATATATACATAAAATATCTAAAATATATGGTGTTCCTGTAATATTACATACAGATCATTGTAATAAAAAAATTTTACCATGGTTAGATAGAATGTTATTAGAAGGTAAAAGATATTTTTTGAAAAAACAAACTCCTCTGTTTTCTTCTCATATGATAGATCTCTCTCAAGAGAATATAGAATTTAATATTAAAAAATCTAAAGATTATTTTATAAAAATGTCTGAAATAGAAATGTCCATAGAAATAGAGTTAGGATGTACCGGAGGCGAAGAAGATGGTGTGGATAATAGTAATATAGAAATATCTAAATTATATACACATCCAAAAGAAGTTTTATACGCTTATAAAAATATGAAAAAAATAAACTCAAATTTTACGATAGCTGCTTCTTTTGGAAATGTACATGGTGTATATAAAAAAGGTAACATTAAATTATCGCCTGATATTTTAAAAAAATCACAAAAAATTGTTAGTAAAAAATACAACTTACAAAAAAATCCAGTAAATTTCGTGTTTCACGGAGGGTCTGGATCTAGTGTAAATGAAATAAAAAAATCCATAAGTTACGGTGTGGTAAAAATTAATATAGATACTGATATACAATGGTCTATCTGGCATGGTATTTTGGAATATTATAATAAATATAAACCTTATTTAAAATCACAATTAGGTAATCCTCAAGATAAAAATTCACCTAATAAAAAATATTATGATCCCAGAGTATGGATACGTAAAAGTCAAAAATCTATATTAAAAAAAATGTTTTTTTTGTTTGATATTTTTAATTCAATAAATAGATTATGATAAAAATATAAATTTTTATTTATATAAAATATTATATAACTTTTAAACAATTATTTTTATATTTATAATTGTTTTTATATAAAAAAAATATTTTACTAATTATAAAAATATAAAAATTAAATATTGTTCTTAATAAAAATGTATTATCTATTATTTTAAAAATAATATTATAGAAATAAATATAATAATATTATTATTAGATAATAGATATTATTTTTAAATAATTTTATATAAATATATTTTAAAATGGTAACTTTTATGTTTTATTTCTATTTTTCTTATGATTTAGAAAATGCTTTAAAAAAAATATGCAAAATTATTAAAAAAAAGCCTTTAAACAATGTTTTTGATAAAGAAATTTTTATAACACCAGATAAAAAAATAAACTTTTTTTTAAAATCTTTGATAGCAAAAAACATAAATATTTTTGCAAATATTAAATTATTAACTATAAATTCTTTTGTTTCATATATATATAGTTGTTTCTTTTTAGGAAAAGAACATAAATATTTTTTTAGTAAAAATATTATGAAATGTAATATTATGTACAATAAAAAAATATGGAGTTTACTTAAAAAAATACACAAAAAAAATTTAATGAAATATTGGGAAATTTCCTCATTATTTGCTGAAACTTTTTACAGATATATGATCTTTTCACCAAATATCGTAATCAATTGGGAAAAAAAAAATATTTGTAATTTTAAAGACAAAAATGAAATATTACAATGTAAAGTATGGCAACATGTTATAAATAATAAAAAACTTAGATATAATTTTAGTCAGTTATTATTTATGTTAAAAAAAAACATAAAAAAAAAAAAAACAAAATTACCACAAAGATTTTTTTTAATATTTAATTTTTATATTCCTAAGTATTATTTAAAAATATTAGAAGAATTAAAGAAAGTATGTAAAATATATATATTAATATATAATATAAGTAAAGATTTTTTAAAAAATAAAAATATTTATTATAATAAATATTTTTCAATAAATATTTGGTATAAATATACAAAAAAAATAATATATGAACTACAAGCAACAAATAAAAAAAAAATAGTTTTTTTATTTAAAAAAAAAAATAAAAAAACTATTTTGTATAAATTAAAAAAAAAAATTTTTAAAATAAACAATAAAAAAGATAAAATAATAAAAAAAATATCTTTATCAAAAAAAGATGACTCTTTACAAATCAAATATTTTAATAGTAGAAAAAAAGAATTAAAAAATTTAAATAAATATTTGTTTAACCAATTAAAAAAAAACAAAAAGTTAGAACCACGTCAAATTTTGATTTTATCATGTGATCTAAAAAAATATAAACCTTTTATAAATTCAATATTTCAATCATATTATAATAATTACTGTATACCATATATTTTAGATCAAATAAACGATAGCAAATATTTTGAGATTGTAAATATTTTTGAAAAATTAATGTATATTACAGATAGCAGATTTTACGTTAAAGATATCATGAAATTACTGGAATTTTCACATATATCAAAAAAATTCGATATTAATAGAAAAGATTTAAAAATATTATCATTAATAATAAAAGCTTCAAGGATAAAATGTTTTTTAAATAAAAAACAAATAAAAAAATTAAAAATTTGTAATATACAAAATCGAAGTTGGGAGGATGGTTTAAACAAAATAATTTTGGGATTTATTTTAAGAGAAAAAGATGGGTTATGGAAAGGAATAAATCCTGTAGAAACGATAGACACATATAAAGCGGAGTTAATTGGAAAACTTTATGAATTTTTATTTTTTATAAATAAATGGTATGTTTTATTATCTAAAAAAAAATACATAAAACTATGGAGTAATATATGTAAAAAATTGATTCATGATTTTTTTTACATAAACAAAAAAAACAAAAAATATTTATTAATAATAACAAAAAAATGGGATGATATAATAAAAAATCATTTTTCGTTTAACTCATACGAAAAAGTTGAAATAAATTTGCTAAGAAAAATATTAATAGAAAAAATTAAACATATAAATCATTATTCAAAATTCAAAACTAACTCTGTTATTTTTTCTCAAAATAAAAATTTAACTTTGATACCTTTTAAAATTATATCATTTATAGGTTTTAATAATGATTTTTTTAAAAACAAAACGGATATTAATTTTTTTGATTTAATAAATATACGTAACGAAAATTTATATAATATAACAAAAATATATAATAATTATTTATTTTTACAATCCATACTATCATCTAAATGTAGTATATATTTTAGTTGTTATACAAATGATAATAAATATGAAAAACATTTTTTGTTAAATAATATTAAAAAACATTTGTTAAATAATTTTTATGAAGAAAAAAAAAAAAATAAAAATAAAATTTTTTTTTTAGAAAACAAAAAAATAAAAGATAACAAATTAGATAACTTAAAAAAAATTAGCATTTATATTAAAAAAAAAAAACAAAATATTGATTTCAACATAGAACTAAATTCTCTTATTAACTTTTGGAAAAACCCAATAAAAAGTTTTTTTCAAAAAACATTAAACATTTATTTTTTTGAAAAAAGAAATTCACATCAAAGAAATAAATATTTAATAAACTATATAGATAAATATAATATCAATTTGCAAATTTTAAATAAAAAATTAAATAATAAAAGTACTAAAAATATTTTTCATAAATATAAATCACTTGGTGTATTGCCATCAGGAAACTTTGACAAAATATTATGGAACAATCAAAAACAAAAAATAATGGAATTAGTAAACAAAATTAATATAAAAAAAGTTTTAAATAGAAAACATTATTTTTCAATAAAAATAAACAAATATAATTTACATGGTTTTTTACAAGAACGTAAATATAAAAACAAAATTATTAAAGTTGTCCCTAAAAATGTTAACATTAATGACTACATTGAGTTATGGTTTGAACATTTGTGCTTTTGTATAATTAATAATCATCAAAATATGCAAACTGATATAATAGGTTTTAATAAAAATAATTGGTCTTTTAAAAAATTAAAAAAAAAAACAGCAAAGAAATATTTGTTAAAATACATTAAAGGATATTTAATTGGTATATCTAAACCATTAATAATAACTCAAACAGGTTATTATATGTATTATAAATATTATAATAAAGAAAATATTTTGGATAAAAATTTATTTAATGAAATTTTTTTGAAAAAATGGCAAGGTAATAATTACATAAAAGGAGAAAAAAAAGACTTATATGTAAAACAAATAATCTCAAAATTAGACAAAAAAAATATAAAACAAATGTATAATATTTCAAAAAAATGGCTATATCCATTAATAAAATATAAAATTTAATTATGATAAAAAAAATATAATATGAAGAAATTAAAAATATTTGATATTCCTTTAAAAGGAACTATTTTGATAGAAGCATCTGCTGGGACTGGGAAAACTTTTTCAATAATAATTCTTTATATAAGATTATTATTAAAAATAAATAATAATTATAATAACATAAAAACAAAAAATATTTTAATATTAACATTTACTAATTTTGCAAAACAAGAAATAAAAAAAAGAATAAAAAAAATTATTTATGAAGTAAAATTAGCTTGTTTTTATAAAAAAAGTAATAACAAAGAAATAAATAAAATAATTAAAAAAATAACTAATTTTAAAAAAGCATATAAAACTTTATTACAAGCTGAATATGAAATTAATGAATGTTCTATATACACAATTCATGGTTTTTGTAAAAAACTGTTAAAATCTAACGTTTTATTTTTTAAAAAAACTATATATACTAAAATTATAAAAAATTCAAAAAAAATATATTTAGAATCTGTCTATGATTATTGGAATAAATATTATACAAAAATACCTATTTCTTTATCTAATATAATATTAAAAAAATTTATTTCCCCAGATGTTTTTTTTAATAAAATTTTACCATTAATAAAAAAAAAAATGACAGAATATTTTAATTTAAATATTCCTTTTAAAAAAATATTAAAAAAACATAAAGAAAATATAAAAAAAATAAAAAAATTTAAAAAAAAATTTATTGAAATGAATAAAATTTTATTTAAAATTATTAATTATTCTCAATTTAACAAAAAAATATATAATAAAAAAAATATTTTATTTTGGTTTAATAAAATATTATGTTGGTCTCAAAAAAAAACTATAGATTATGAAATTCCAAAAGAATTATATAGATTTACTACTTTTGAATTGAATAAAAACAAAAAAAAATCTTATTTTATACATCATTCTTTAATTAATAATATAGATGAAATATGTAATACAATATTTTGTATTAAAAACATATTGATATTACATGCAATTAAAAAAATTATTAAAATATCTAAAATAAAAAAAAAATATCTTGGAATTGAATTTGAGGATTTGATAAAAATAGTTTCTGATATGTTAAAAAATAATAATGGATGCTATTTAAGAGAAAAAATTAGGAAAAAATTTCCTGTAGTTTTTATCGATGAATGTCAAGATATTGATTATACACAGCAAAAAATGTTTCTAAAAATATATAATAAAAAAAAAAATACTAGCTTAATACTAATTGGTGATCCAAAACAATCTATATATAATTTCAGAGGAGTTAATATATTTGATTATTTTAAATTAAAAAAATATGTAAATAAAATTTATTATTTAAATACTAATTGGAGATCATCCTACCAAATTGTTTCTAGTATTAATACAATATTTTCTAAAATAAAAAATCCATTTATATATAAAAATATACCATATATAAAATCAAAATCTCCAATCGAAAAAAAAAAATATCAAATTAAAGAAAAAGACAAAAAATTGAAAACATTTAAAATTTGGACAAAAAAAAAAACAAGTAATTCTATTAGCGAATATCAAAATTGGTCAGCTAAAATATGCGCTTTTCAAATAAATAAATGTTTAAATAAAAAGAAAAACAAAATATATATATATAAAAATAATATTAAATATAAATCTATGAGTATTAAAGATATAGTAATATTAGTAAAAAATAAAAAAGAATCTCTAATTATTAAAAAACAATTAGATTATTTTGATATTCCTTCATGTTATTTATCTGAAAAAAAAAATGTTTTTTCAACAAAAGAATCTTTAGATATATTGAATTTGTTGGAATCTATAATAAATCCTACAAATGAAAAAAAGTTATTAAAAATAATGTTTATAAAAATATTTAATTTAAACATTAAATATTTTAATAATTTATTATATAGATCTTCTTTAATTAAAGAATTTAATGAATATTATAAATTATGTAAAAAAAAAGGTGTTTATTTTATAATAGATATTTTTATTAATAAATATATTAAAAAAAATTGTTTTTCTTTATTTAAAATAAATAAAAAAATTGATAAATATTTACATATAGCAGAAATATTACAAAAAAAAACATGTATAATTCCTAATTTATATAATTTGATACGCTGGTTTAAAAGAAAAATAATTGATTCTAACAATTATTATAAAAAATATTGTGTACGTAAAAATAATATAAATAAAAAAATAAATATTTGTACGATACATAAATCTAAAGGATTACAATATCCTATTGTCTGGATACCTTTTATTTTAAATTATGTAAAAAAAGAACATTTTTTTAAAAAAGAACATAAAAACATTGATTTTTTAAAAAAAAGTCAAATGTCTGAAGAATTGAGATTAATATATGTAGCAATAACTAGATCAATATGGTTATGCAATATTTGCATATCTTTTATTAAAAAAAATAAACAAATTAATAATGATTTGCATAACACTGCTTTTGGGTATTTAATACAAAAAAAAAAAATAGTAAATGAAGAAAAATTTCAAATAATATTAAATAAAATAAACAAATTAAAAAATTTTAAAGTAATAAGATTGGAAAATTGTAAAAATAAATACAAAATAAATAATAATATTTATTACAAAAATGAATGTAAAAAAACACATAATTTTTTAAAATATAATAATTGGCAAATAAATAGTTATTCAAAAATAAAAAAAAATAATAAATATAAAAAAAATTTAAAAAAAAATAAATTAAAATCAAATAATTTAATATCAGGAAAAAATTTTGGTATATTTTTACATAAAATTTTAAAAAAAAACAACTTTTTGGAAATAGATGATAATTATATAAAAAAAGAAATGATATGCTTTAGTATTAAAAAAAAATATTTTAAATTTGTTAAATTATTAATAAAAAAAATACATAATAAAAAATTACATAAAAATGGATTAACGTTGTCTAAAATAAAAAAATATGAATATTTAAAGGAACTGAAATTTTCTTTATATATAAATAAAGAAATAAAATCTTCTATCATAAATAAAATAATAAAAAAATATGATAAAATATCTAAAAATACTAAAGATATTTCTTTTAATATATTTAAAGGTTTTATAAATGGTTCTATTGATTTAATATGTAAATGGAAAGAAAAATATTATATAATAGATTATAAGTCTCATTTTTTAAATAACTATGAAATTAAAAACTTAAAAAAACAAATGACAAAAAACAGATATGATATACAATATCAGATATATAGTTTAGTATTACATAAATATTTGAAAAATAGATTATTAAATTATAATATAAAAAAAAATTTAGGAGGAGTTTTTTATTTATTTGTTAGAGGTATAAATATTAAAAATAGTGGTATATTTTATACTAAAGTAAATGAAAAATTAATAAAAAAATTAAATTTTTTATTTTAATACAAATACTTGTCTATGAAAAAATTACTTAAAAAACTTGCTCACAAAAAAATCATAAGATATATAGATTTTTATTTTGCTTGTTTAATATCTAAAAAAAATCCAGGATTAATGTTAGCATCTGTTTGTGTAAGTAATACAGTTAAAGATGGTAATTCATGTCTATTAATTGAAACTTTATCTAAAAAAAATTTTTTTAGAATAAAAAATAAAATAATAAATAAAATATGGAAAAAAACCAATTATATAAAAAACTGGAATATTTTTTTATTAAAAAATACAGATATTGTAAGTGACGGTAGAAAAAACACCCCTCTAGTTTTATTAAATAAAAAGTTATATATTAGAAAATATTGGTTGTATGAAAATAAAATCGCAAATTTTTTTTGTGAAAATTCTTATTTTATACCATGTAATTTAAAAAAATTAAAAAATATATTAAATAATTCATCAAAAAACAAAGAAATTAATCATCAAAAAATAGCTATAACAATGTCTATATTATGTAAACAATTATTTATAATGGGAGGAGCAGGAACTGGAAAAACAAAAATAATATTTGAAATATTAATGACATTTATTAAAATGTATAAAAACAAATTAGTAATAAAATTAGCAGCAACAACAGGTAAAGCTGCATATAATCTAAGAACTTTTATTAAAAAAAAAAATATTAAAAAAAAAAACAAAATTATAGAAAAAATAGAAGTTCATACTTTACATAAAATGTTAAAAATAAATATATTAAATTTCCCAAATAAAAAAAATAAAAAAATTAATGCTGATGTTTTAATAATAGATGAATCTTCTATGATTGACATAAATACTATGATTGTTTTAATAAATTCTTTATATAAAAAAACAAGAATAATATTTGTTGGAGATCCTAATCAAATAAGACCAGTAGGAGTTGGAAATATATTAAAAGATATTTATCATTACTATTTTTCATATAATTATAGTTTTATATTTCATAATTTTATATATAAAATTTTAGGATATAATATCAAATACAAAAAAATAAATAATTCTCCAATAAAAGATAATATTTGCTTATTAAATAAAAATTATAGATTTAATAAAAATCTTGAAATTTATAATTTTTCGGAAAAAATAAAAAAAAAAAAAATTAATAATTTATTATTAAAAAAATACAAACATATAAAATTTATATCTATAAAAAGTTATATAGATTATAAAAAAATTATAAAAATTATTTTTAAAATAGTAAATCAATATTTAGAATATTTTGTTAACAACAAAAAAAATTTAAGTAAAGTTATGTATTTTTTTAACAAAAATAAAATTATATGTACTACAAATAAAAGTTATTACGGAGTAAATAACATTAATAAAATAATAGATAAATTAATTAAAAAAAAAAGAAAACAAAAAATATTTGTTTACAATAAAGAAATATGGTATCAAGGTAAACCAATAATGATAAAAAAAAATAATTACAATTTAATGTTAAATAATGGAGATATTGGTATCGTGCAATATGATAAAAAAATGGAATGGCATGTATCTTTTTTTATAGATGGTAAAATAAATAAAATTCCTTTATACTTAATTAAGAATTATAAAACATCATGGGCGATTACAACTCATAAATCTCAAGGTTCAGAATTTGATAGAGTTTTTTTTATTTTACCAGAGAATATTGGTAAATTATTAACAAACGAAATAATATATACAGCAATAACTAGAGCAAAAAAAAAAATTAACATATACGGTAATAAAAAAATATTTTTAAAATCTATATATAATGACTTAGATACAAATAACGGATTAACAGAAAAAATAGATTTTTATAAAAAAAAGTTGGTTGCGGGAGTTGGATTTGAACCAACGACCTTCGGGTTATGAGCCCGACGAGCTACCTAACTGCTCCACCCCGCTATTTGTATTATATAATACAATAAATTAAAAAAAAAATCAAATATTTTAAAAGATATTTTTATTGTGAAAATTTTTTAAAATGTTATAATGTTACTTAGAAAGTATTAGTCATAACATCACAAAAAAAAAATACGTAGAAAATATATTATTTGTTCAAAAAACATTGTATATATCAAAAATATTATAAAAAATATGGTAAAAAAGTGAAATTAAAATATCGTACTTTAGCTCGTCAATATGCAGTTCAAGCTTTATATTGTTGGGAAATATCAAAAAACAACATAAATGAAATAGAAAAATATTTTTTTTTCGATAAAAAAAATAAAATAGATGTTATTTATTTTAGAAATTTGATTATAGGAGTTAGCAACTATCATATTATAATAGACAATGTTATAAAAAATTATTTATCAAGACCCATAAGCAGATTAAATCCAATAGAAAAAACAATTTTAAGATTATCTTTTTATGAACTTATAAAAATAAAAACCATTCCTTACAAAGTAATAATAAACGAAGCAATTGAATTAGCAAAAATTTTTGGAGCAATAGATAGTCATAAATTTATTAATGCAGTACTAGATAATGCAGCAAAAAAAATAAATGTTTAATTAAAAAAATTATTTTTTTAACAATTTTTTTATTTTTTTAACGCTAACTTTATTTTCATCAATTTGTAAATATATAACATTTTTTTCAGGAATAATTAAAAAAGAAATAATTCCTTTAATTTTATATAATTTATTTTTAATATTTAAATTATTATATAAATCATTTTTTATCATAATTCTAACACTAGAAACGTAAATAGGTTCTGGAATATTTTTTATTAAAAACAACCAAAATATAGATAAAACTATTATTGTTAAAAACAAATAATTTATTTCAAAATTATGTAATATGTAACCACCTAAAATACCACCTAAAGCTACTCCAAAAAACTGACTAGTAGAATATATACCCATAGCAGTTCCTTTATACCCTGCTTTACATATTTTGTTTATTAAAGAAGGTATTAAAATTTCTAATATATTGAAACTTATAAAAAATATTTGTATTCCTGAAATAATAAAAAATTTTTCAGATAAGTTATAAAAGATAAATATTTCGGACAATATAATAAATATTATACTATTTATAAATAATTTTTTTATTCTTTTTGTTTTTTCACAAAAAGAAATTATTAAAGGTGATATAAAAAAAGATATCAATATAGATAAAAAATATAATTTATAGTTATAAAATTTAGATACATTAAATGCAATTAATTTTAAAGGAATAGATAAAAAACTAAACATAAGTATCAAATGTAATAAAAATATACTTATATTTAAGTTAATAATATTTTTTTTAAATAAAATTTTTAATAAATCATTACCAATTATTTTTGTCTCTCTATTAAAAATATGTTTTTTAGAATTAGGTGTAAAATAAAGAAGAATCATAGATACAAAAGTTAAAAATGATATTAAACTAAAAACATTAAAAATGCCAAAATGATTAACTATATAAAATGAAAGAAATATAGAACATAAAAAAGACAATCCTATACTAAATCCTATAAAAGAAATTACTTTAGAATGTAAATGTTCTCTAGTTAAATCAAATAACAATGTCATTATAGGAGATGATATAGCTCCTATACCTTGCAAAAATCTTCCAAATATTATTCCTTTTATAGATTGACATATATAAGATATTGTGCTACCAATTAAAATTATTATCAACCCTATGTAAATTAATATTTTTTGATTAAATTTGTCAGATAATAAACCAAATGGTATTTGAAAAAAAGCTTGTGTTATACCATAAATACCTATTGATAAACCAATTAGAAATTCATTAGTATCTTTAATGTGATTTCCATATATTGAAATAACCGGTACAATCATAAACATACCAGTCATTCTTAAAAAATATATCACACTTAAAATTAAAATAGATTTTTTTTCTTCAGGTAAAATTTTATAATTCCTCATCAACATACCTTTAATTTATAATTAAAAAAAATAAATGTTAAAATATATGAAATATAAATCAAAAAAAATATTAGATAAAGAAGGATATTTAAAAAATATAAATATATGGAACAAATCTTTAGCTAAAAAAATTGCATTTTTTGAAAAAATAAAAATGAAAAAACAACACTGGGAAATTATATATTTAGTTAGAAATTTTTATTTATCTTTTGGAATATCACCTTCTATAAGAATTATTATGAAAATATTAAAAAAAAATAATAAATATTCAAAAATAGATAGTAGTTATTTATTTAAATTGTTTCCTAAAGGTCCAGCTTTACAAGCAAATAAAATAGCAGGATTGCCTAAACCATCTAATTGTTTATAATGTTTTAAAAAAAATTATTTATAGAAATTAAAATATTAAACATAAATATAATAACAATGGATGATAAAAATATATATTTAGCATAATTTTTATAAT
This sequence comes from Buchnera aphidicola (Taiwanaphis decaspermi), assembly GCF_039405155.1. GTDB lineage: Bacteria > Pseudomonadota > Gammaproteobacteria > Enterobacterales > Enterobacteriaceae > Buchnera_M > Buchnera_M aphidicola_B. The sequence continues at coordinate 350,543 of NZ_CP135049.1, forward strand.
TTATTTTTTTTAAACTTAATAAGCTTAATATTAACCAAATTGCATTAAAAACAGATATCATAAATAAATAAAAATAATTAGTATAATTAAATATTTTTAAAAGAATTGTGCAAAATATGAAACACAAAATATAAAAAATTATATGTTTTCTAGTTTTTTTTATACCATAGCGTAATAAAAATGTAGGAATACCAGCATTTCTGTAATCCTCTAATCTAAACATAGAAATGGAATAAAAATGAGAAATTTGCCAAAATACAAAAATAAAAAAGATAATAACACTACATAAATTTATTTTATTAATTACAGAACAATATCCAATTATTGGAGGAATAGCTCCAGAGAAACTTCCAAATATTGTAGAAAAAAAATATTTTTTTTTTAAAAATATGCTATAGAAAATAACGTAAATAAAAAATGCAAATGATGAAAGAAAAAAAGAAATCAAATTAACAAAAAAAACAAAAATAAAAGAACTTAACAAATATAAACATATAGATATAAATACAAAAAATTTATAATTTATTTTTCCTAGTGCTGAAATTCTTTCTTTTGTTCTTTGCATTTTACGATCAATTTCAGAATCAATTATATTATTTAATATGCAAGATGAACTTATTATTAAAAATGATCCTAAACAATCAAAAAATAATATATATATATTAAAATCATTTTTACTGGCAAATAAAAAACCAGATATTACAGAAAAAATATTGCTAAAAACAATACCTGGTTTTATTAAATCAAAATATTTTTTCATATATAACCATAATAAAATATTAATTACTTAAATAATTATCATGATGTAAATGGATCATAATCCAAAAAGATCCTATCAATATTATTGCTGATAAAAATACAGCAAAAAATAAAGAAATATTACTCCATGAATCTTTTAAATAATTTTTTACTTTCAAAAAATATTTAAATTGTATAATAATTTGTATTGTCAAAAAAAATATAATTATCAAAATAGATATTTTTCTAGAAAAAAAATTATTTTTTAATATTATAAATGGTACTATAGTACAAAGTATAGAAAATAACAAACCGTATAAATAAGGTTTTACTAAATTATAAAAAAGTTTTTTATTATTTTTTGAATTATTAAGCATAATTTATATTACTCCTATAAGATAGACTATATTAAATATAAAAACCCAAATAATATCTAAAAAATGCCAAAATAAACCTAAACATATTATTTTATTATATAAAATATTTTCTATTTCATAAAAACAAACTTCATAAATAATATAAATCATCCATAACATTCCTAATATAACATGTAAACAATGAGAACCTATTAAAGTGAAAAAAATAGAAAAAAAACTATCTTTTTGAGGATAACAATTTTTTTGTATTAAATCACAATATTCATTGTATTCTATATATATAAAAAATAATCCTAGAAGAAAAGAAATTATAAAATAAAAAATTGATATTTTATTTTTTTTAAAAAAAACAAATATTGATGCTATACCATAAAAAAATGAACTAAATAATAATAACATTGATTCATTAAATATATTTTTTAAATTAAATATATTTTTTTTTATATTATAAACATATGTATTATTGTTTATAACAAAATATACAGAAAACAAAGTAGCAAAAATTATAAAATCACTCATCAAATAAAACCAAAAACCTAAAATTTTTTTTTCGTCTATTTTTAATTTATTTTTTTTTTTGATATTTGTAATATTTTTCATTTATTTATCACTTTTTATAAAAAAAAATAATTTTATTATTTTTTATTTAATTTGGAATAATTTATAATGTATGTATTTTTTTTATTGGAACTATTTATTAATAAAAGTAAAAATATAATTAATATTGAAATAAAGAACAACCAAGATATTCTCCATACTGCAGAAAAACCTAAAAACAAAGCAAATAAACTAATAAAAACACCATATTTGTTATTTTTTGGCATAATTATACTTTTTTTATGTTTTTTATTAAAAAAAATACTATCTTTTTTATTTTTTTTAGAAAACCAAAATTGATCTATTTTATTTATTATTGGTATTTTTTCAAAATTATATACAGGTGGTGGAGATAATGTAGACCATTCTAAAGTACGACCATCCCAAGGATCACCTGTAATATCACAATTTTTATTTCTATCTCTAATAGAGACATAAAACTGAATTATTTGACAAATAATGCCAATAAATATTAATATTGATCCTATTGCAGCTATTGTTAATAACATATGAAATTTATGATTTATGTGTTGACTTAAACGTCTAGTCATACCCATTATTCCGAGTATATACAAAGGGATAAAAGCAAACAAAAATCCAAATATCCAAAAAAAGAAAGAACGTTTACCCCATTTATCATTTAATAAAAATCCAAAACATTTTGGAAACCAATAGTTTATACCAGCAAAAACTCCAAAAACAACTCCACCAATAATAACATTATGAAAATGAGCAACTAAAAACAAACTATTATGTAATACAAAATCGACAGAAGGTAAAGATAATAAAACTCCAGTCATACCACCTATAGAAAAAGTAATTAAAAAACCTAATGTCCACAACATAGAAGAATGCATTCTAATACGTCCTCTATACATAGTAAAAATCCAATTAAATATTTTTACACCGGTTGGAATAGCAATAATCATTGTAGCTATACCAAAAAAAGAATTAACATTTGCCCCTGCTCCCATTGTAAAAAAATGATGAAGCCATACTATAAAAGAAAGAAAAGTGATTGATATCGTAGCCCAAACCAAAGAAACGTAACCAAATAAACTTTTTCTAGAAAAAGTTGCAACTACTTCAGAAAAAATGCCAAAAGCAGGTAAAATTAATATATAAACTTCTGGATGACCCCATATCCAAATTAAATTAACATACATCATAACATTTCCATGTTTTTCAGGAGAAAAAAAATGAAAATCAAAATATCTATCTAATGTTAGTAAAAATAATGTTATTGTTAATACAGGGAAAGAAGCTAATATTAATATATTAGAACACAATGAAGTCCAAGAAAAAACTGGCATTTTGAAAAAACTCATTCCTGGAGATCTCATCTTTATAATTGTAACCAAAAAATTAATAGAAGTTAAAATAGTTCCTAAACCAGCAATTTGCAAACTCCATATCCAATAATCAACACCTACGCCTGGGCTATTATTAATATTTGATAATGGAGGATAAGCTAACCAACCTGTTTGAGCAAATTCTCCAATTGCTAAAGATAAATTTATTAATATAGTTGCCGACACAGTAAGCCAAAAGCTTAAATTATTTAAAAATGGAAAGGCTAAATCCCTACTACCTATTTGCAAAGGCACAACAAAATTCATTATACCTATAATAAAAGGCATTGCGACAAAAAAAATCATTATTACACCATGTGCAGTAAAAATCTGATCATAATGATGAGGAGGTAAAAAACCATTTCTACCGGAAGAAGATAATAGTTGATGAAACCTCATCATTAAAGCATCTACAAATCCTCTAAAAAACATAATAAAACCAAGTATAATATACATGATACCTATTTTTTTATGATCAACTGATGTAAACCATTCTTTCCATAAAAATTTCCATTTTTTAAAATAACTAATAAATATAGATATTATTGTTAAAACAAGAAAAACTATAGTACAAGTACCCATTATAATTGGATCCTTGTATGGTATTTGTGATAAACTAAGTTTGCCTAAAATAAACATATATAATTTCCTAATAATAAAATTTATTGTTTATAAAAAGTTAAGTAATATTATTTTTTAATTTGTAAGAAAAATATTCTATTGGATGATTTTCACTTTTATGAAAGATATTTGTTATATTTTCACGATTACAATATTTTTTTGTTTTTATCAACCATTTTTTAAAAATTAATTTATTAGGTGTTACTATTGTTATAAATTTCATATTGGAAAAACCTTTTCCACTATAATTAGAAGATATTCCTTCATAACATCCTGTATATTTAGCCATTAGATTAAGTTTACTATACATATTAGGCATTGCATATATTTGACTTCCTAAAGATGGTATAAAAAAACTATTCATAATATTTTCAGATGTTATCTTAAGTTTAATTGGAGTATTAACAGGAATTACTATTTGATTAATAGTAAAAACATTTTCTTTTGGGTAAACAAATAACCATTTCCAATCTAATGCTATAACTTCTATTTCTAAAGGTTTAACATTTTTAAAATGTATGTTTTTACTAGGTTCTATTTTATGAGTAGATATTAATGATATATATGATAGGAAAATAATTATTATTATTGGAATTCCCCATATTATCAATTCTAATTTAAATGAATTATTCCAATTAGGTGAATACTTGTTGTTTTTATTTTCATTATATTTTATTGCAAAATATAAACTCATGATAATAGCCGGTATTACAACTATTAACATAATAAAAAATGAATATATAAAAACATTTTTTTGATATATAGAAATATAACCTTTTGGATCAAATATTGATGCAAAACTATTACTTATTGTAGATAATAACATAAATATTATTATACAAATATTTTTAAATGTCATATATTTCCTCATAAATTTAATATTTTTTAAAATGATTTCTATTATTTTTTAATAATGTATATAATATATTTTTAAGTTTACAATCATACAAAGTTAATTGTATTAATTTTATAAATAATTATTATCTTTTTTATATTATAATGTTTATGAAATCATTCTAAATAAACAAAAAAATATAATTAATAATTATAATAAGAATTTTTATATAACTTTAAAAATAAATTGTATTTAGATTTTTTGATTTTTAATGGTATATTTTTTTACAAAATGTATTGTAGAAAAATATTTAGATATGAAAAAGATAAAAAAATATAATATTAATTATATTAGATATAACTGGTTTTTTAATAAAAGAATAGATATTTAAAATAAAATATACATATTTTTTATTTTAAAATATTTCAAAATTAAAATTTCACATATTTACAAAAAATATTATTTTATAAAAAAATAAACATAATATATAATAATTTTTATAAAAATAAAAATAATATTTATTAATTTATTTAATTAAAAATAATATTTTTTTTTAACTTAAAATATAAAAAATGATTAAGGATTAAATAATGTTAAGAAAAAAAAATAACCATTTAATTACTAATTTTACTTTATTACCTATGGTTATAGAAAAAACATCTAGAGGAGAAAGATCTTACGATATATATTCAAGATTATTAAAAGAAAGAGTTATATTTATAACAGGAGTAATTAATGATGAATTATCTACTTCTATTATAGCTCAAATATTGTTTTTAGAATCAGATAATTCAGAAAAAGATATATATTTATATATAAATTCTCCTGGAGGTATAATTACTTCTGGTATGTCAATTTACGATACCATGCAATATGTTCAACCAGATATTAATACTATATGTATAGGACAAGCTTGTTCAATGGGAGCTATATTATTAGCTGCTGGTCAAAAAAACAAAAGATTTAGTCTTCCTCATTCAAGAATTATGATACACCAACCATTAGGATCCTATAAAGGACAAGCTACAGATATAGAAATTCATACAAAAGAAATTATTAATATGAAAAAAACAATTAATAATATTTTATCAAAACATACAGGAAAAACTATTAAAAAGATTAACAAAGATACTGAAAGAGATCGTTTTTTATCTGCAAAACAAGCTATAGAATATGGATTAATAGATTCCATATTAATTAAAAAAACATAATATATTATTTTTCAATAATTTATTATGTATTAATAAATAAAATATTAAATAAGGATTATTACATGATAGATGATATTGATGAAAATATTAAAATATTACACTGTTCTTTTTGTGGAAAAAGACAACAAGACGTAAAGAAATTAATAGCAGGTCCATTAGTTTATATATGTAATGAATGTATTAATTTATGTAAAAATATAATATGTGAAGAAGAAAAAAAAATAGACAAAAAAAACAACAAAAAAAAATGTCTTATAAAACCTAGAGAAATAAAAAAACAATTAGATCAATATGTCGTTGGTCAAAATAAAGCAAAAAAAATATTATCTGTTGCAGTTTATAATCATTATAAACGTTTATATCATAAAAACAAAAATACTGATGTTGAATTAAACAAAAGCAATATATTAGTTATAGGCCCAACAGGAAGTGGTAAAACTTTGTTAGCTGAAACTTTGGCGAAAATATTAGATGTTCCTTTTACAATAGCAGATGCAACTACTTTAACAGAAGCTGGTTATGTTGGAGAAGATGTCGAAAACATTGTTCAAAGATTATTACAAAAATGTAATTATGATGTAGAAAAAGCACAAAAAGGAATTATATATATAGACGAAATTGATAAAATTTCTCGTAAATCTGATAATCCATCAATAACCAGAGATGTTTCAGGAGAAGGTGTTCAGCAAGCTTTATTAAGATTGGTTGAAGGAACTATAGCTTCTATTCATCCTCATGGAGGAAGAAAACATCCACAACAAGAATGTTTAAAAATAAATACATCAAATATATTATTTATATGTGGAGGAGCTTTTGAAGGTTTAGAAAAAATTATTTCTGAAAGAATGAATACTGATACTGTTATAGGATTTCATGTTAATAATAAAAACAAAAAAATAAAACAAAAAAAATATAAGCTATTAAAAAAAGTAGAACCTCAAGATCTAATTAAATTTGGTTTAATACCAGAATTTATAGGAAGACTACCAATATTAACAACATTAAATTTTTTAAACAAAAAAGCTTTAATCAAAATATTGTGTAAACCTAAAAATGCTCTTATAAAACAATATCAAAAATTATTTGAACTAGATAATATTAAATTAAAATTTAATAAAAAAGCAATATCTGCAATAGCTGAAAATGCTTTAATTAAAAATACTGGTGCTCGTGGTTTGAGATCAATATTAGAAGTTGTTTTATTAGATATGATGTATGAATTACCTTCAGTAACAAATGTTAAAAAAATATTAATTGATGAATTTGTAATTAAAAATAGAAAAAAACCATTAATTGTTTTAAAAAAAGATCCAAAAAAAAAATCTGTTGAATAAATTATATATAAACAATAGTTTTTTAATATTTTTTAACAATTTTTTTCATAATAAATTTTTTATTCTCACATAATAATCTTTTATAATTTTTAATAAAAAATTTAAAATACTTAGCAAACAAAACTAAGAGAGATTAAGTATGAGTTCTGATAATTCTGAATATATTGATATTCCAGTTTTACCATTAAGAGATGTTGTAATATATCCACACATGGTTGTTCCATTATTTGTAGGTAGAGAAAAATCCATTAAATGCATTCAAACATCAATGAGTAATGATAAAAAAATTATGTTAGTTGCTCAAAAAGAAGCATCCAAAGATGAACCTCAAATAGACGATTTATTTATGATAGGAACTATATCTTCAATATTGCAAATAATAAAACTTCCTGATGGTACAGTTAAAGTTTTGGTAGAAGGATTAAATCGAGCTGAAATAAATAACTTAGTTAATAATGGTGATTATTTTATTGCAAAAGTAAAATTAATTATTTCAGCTAATATAAATTCCAGAGAAAATGAAATTTTAATTAGAACAATTATTAACCAATTTAATAGTTATATTAAACTTAACAAAAAAATACCGCAAGAAATATTAAATTCATTAAATAATATAAATGATATAGATCGTTTAATAGATACAATATCTGCTCATATACCTCTCAAATTAAAAGATAAACAATCTATTTTAGAAATATCTAATATAAATAAAAGATTAGAATATTTAATGACAATCATTGAATCCGAAATAGATTTAATGAAAGTAGAAAAAAGTATAAGAAATAGAGTTAAAGATCAGATGGAAAAAAGCCAAAGAGAATATTATTTAAATGAACAAGTTAAAGCAATACAAAAAGAACTAGGAGAAATAGAAGATGTACCAGATGAATATGATTTGTTAAAAAAAAAAATAGAATCTTCTAAAATGACTAAAGAAGCAAAATTAAAAACTAAAAATGAATTATATAAATTAAGAATGATGTCTCCATTATCTGCAGAAGCAACAGTAATTAGAAGTTATATAGATTGGATGACACAAATACCTTGGAATAAAAGGAGTAAATTAAAAACAGATTTAAATATAGCTAAAACAATATTAGATAATGATCATTATGGATTAAACAAAATAAAAGAAAGAATATTAGAATATTTGGCAGTACAAACTAGAATGAATAAAATAAAAGGACCAATATTATGTTTGGTTGGGCCACCAGGTGTAGGAAAAACATCTTTGGGAAAATCTATATCTAAAGCTACTGGTAGAAAATATATTAGAATGGCATTAGGAGGAATTAGAGATGAAGCTGAAATTAGGGGTCATAGAAGAACATATATTGGATCTTTACCAGGTAAAATAATACAAAAAATATCAAAATCAAAAGTAAAAAATCCTTTATTTTTATTAGACGAAATAGATAAAATGTCGTGTGACATCAGAGTAGATCCATCTTCAGCGTTATTGGAAGTTCTTGATCCAGAACAAAATAAAAATTTTAATGATAATTATTTAGAAGTAGATTATGATTTATCTGAAGTTATGTTTATTGCCACAGCTAATTCTCTTAAAATACCATCAGCATTATTAGATAGAATGGAAATTATACGTATTTCCGGGTATACAGAAGAAGAAAAATTAAACATTGCAGTAAATTATTTAAAAAGCAAACAAATAAAAAGAAATGCTTTAAAAAACGATGAGATAACAATAACAAAAAATAGCATATTAAATATTATTAGATATTACACATTAGAATCAGGAGTTCGCAGTTTAGAAAGAGAGATATCTAAAATATGTAGAAAAGTAGTAAAATCATTATTATTAAATAAATCTTTAAGCCATGTTTTAATAAAATCTAATAATTTAAAAAATTATTTAGGAGTTAAAAAATTTACTTATGGAAAAGCAAAAAAAAATAATAGAATTGGTGAAGTGACAGGTTTAGCATGGACAGAAGCAGGCGGGGATTTACTAACTATTGAAACAGTATGTATTTCTGGAAAAGGAAAATTAAGTTATACTGGTTCTTTAGGAGATGTTATGCAAGAATCAATACAAGCTGCATTAACAGTTGTTAGATCAAAGTATGAAAAGTTAAATATAGACGAATATTTTTATGATAAAAAAGATATACATGTGCATATACCAGAAGGATCAACTCCTAAAGATGGACCTAGTGCTGGCATATCAGTATTTACATCTCTTGTGTCTGCTTTAACATCTAATCCAGTACGATCAGATATAGCTATGACTGGTGAGATAACTTTAAGTGGAAAAATATTACCAATAGGTGGATTAAAAGAAAAATTATTGGCTGCACATAGAGGTGGTATAAAAAAAATATTAATACCCAAGAAAAATAGTAAAGATTTAGAAAAAATACCTTCGAATGTTTTATCCAATTTATGTATATATAAAGTAAATAATGTTTTAGAAGTTTTAGTTTTATCATTAGAAAAAAATCCTTATATACATATCAATAATAATCAGAAAAACAAATAAAATTGTAAGTAACTGGCGTTTCTATTTTACGTCAGTTATTTTATATATTTATAAAAAAAAACATTATATATTGTATTATATACAAAATGATGATAATTATGTAGAAATTTCAATCCTAAAAAAACTATTATATACTATGAAAATTATAGATTTTAAAAATAATTTTTTAAAAAAATTAATTTTATTAATAATCATTTTTTCAATAATGTTTACCAGCTTTAATTATTTTTTTTATTTGAGAAACAAATATTTAATTATAAAAGTTAATGGAGAAACATTAAATCAAAAAATAATTAATGATGAATATATATCAGAAGTTATAAAAAACAAGAAAAAAATAAAAAAATATAATGATATAGAGAAAATAAACAAATGTTTAACAAATATTAGAAACAAAATAATTCTAAAATATATTAATAATGTTCTATTATTACAATATGCAAAAAAAATAAATATTAATATAAATGATGAGGAAATCAAAAAAAAAATAAATAATTCTGTTTTGTTTTTTACAAATAAAAAATTTGATAAATATAAACACGATTTTTTTTTAAATGAATTTAAAATAAATGATGTAAAATATATAAATAATTTACGTAATGACCTTATTATAAAAAAATTATTAAACATAATTAAAAAAACAGATTTCGTTCTTAATGATGAAATAAACAATTTTGCAAAAAAAAAATTTCAAGAAAGAACAATTCAAGAAATAAAAATAAATATTAACAAATTAATAAAAAAACAGAATGTACTTAACAAAGATATAATAAAATATTATATATGTAACAAAAAAAAATTTTACACACCATTAAAAATAAAAATAAAATTTAATATTATTAATTATAAAAATTTTTATATAAAAATCAAAGAAAGAGATATAAAGAATTATTATCTAAAAAATATATCTAAATTTATTATTAAACAAAAAAAATTATATAGAATTATTCAAACGAAAAATATTAAAGATGCTTACAACATAATGTTTAAATTAAAAAATGGTTCATCATTTAAAGATCTATCTTTAAAAAAATCTATAGATTACATATCTTCATATAGATATGGTTATTTAGGATGGATGGATAAATATAATGAACCTAAAGAAATAAAAATAGCAAACTTGAAATACAAAGGTCAAATATCAAAAATAATAGAATCTAATAAAGGTTTTGTAATAATTTATTTAGAAAAAATATTTCCAAAAAAAACTATAGAATTTAAAAAAGCACACAATTATATAAAAAAAATTCTATCTAGAAATAAAAAAAAAAAAATATTAAATAATCTTAAACATATTTTATTATCTACAAACAAAAAAAATATATTTTTTTATAAAACTAATTTTTTAAATAAAAAGCAAATATTAAAAAAAATAAACAAAATAAATAACAAAAAAAATAATTATATAGATAATAAAATACATATTTTAAATTTAAATAAACAAAATAAATTAATTTTTAAATGTATATCTTACAAAAAACCTCAAATAAAAAATATAAACGAAGTAAAAAATGACATCAAAGATATTTTAATTAAACAAAAAAAAAACAAAGAAATATTAAGAGAATACAAAAAAATAGCTTTGTGTCTTGAATCAAAAGAAAAATACGAAATATTAAAAAAATATAATATTAAATTTTTGAATCAACAAATAATATCAAAAAAAAAAATATTTATAAATAATTTTGAAAAATCTATATTTCAATTAAAAAAATGTCAAAAACCTATATATAATATATATAAAGAAAAAAATGATTTTAAATTAATAAAATTAATTTCAATAAAAAATAAAAAAATATCAAAAAAAGAAAAAGAGAAAATAAAACGTTATATAAAAAACATTCATTATTTAATGATAATAAATTCTTTTATTAATGATCTTTTAGAAAATTCAAAAATAACATATAAATATTGATATATTTATATATTTTAATAAAAATATGTTTATATGTTTAATACATTAATTATATAATTAATAGTAGGATTATAAAGTGCAATTATTCAAACAACTAAGCTGGTATTTTATTAAAGAATGGAAAAAATATGTAAGTTCTATAGTTTTATTAATAATTGTTGCTATTTTACAATTACTTACTCCTAAAATAGTAGGTATTACAGTAGATTTAATTGTTTCAAAAAAAATGCATAGTGAACAAGCATTAAAATGGATAATTTTAATGTTTTTTATATCAATAACAATATATATATTGAGATATTTATGGAGAGTGTTGTTATTTAGTGCTTCATATATGTTAGCAGTTGAATTAAGATGCAAAATATATCAATATTTAAGTAAAAAAAAAATGAGTTTTTATTTGAAAAACCGTACTGGAGATTTAATTGCAAAAGCAACAAACGATGTTGATAGAGTTGTTTTTGCAGCTGGTGAAGGAGTACTAACTTTAATAGATGCAACAGTAATGGGATTATTGGTTTTGATTATTATGTCAACACAAATAAGTTTTAAATTAACATTAATTTCTATAATGCCAATGCCAATTATGGGTTTCGTAATAAAAAAATACGGTAAAAAACTACAAAAACTATATACAAAATCACAAGCTGCTTTTTCATCTATAAATGATCAAGTTCAAGAAAGTATTACATGTATAAAAATGATAAAATCTTTTGGATTAGAAAAAAGACAACTAAATAAATTTAATAAAACAACAAAAATAGCTTCTGATCAAAATATAAAAGTAGCTACAGTGGATGCAAAATTTGACCCTGCTATATATATATGTACATCTTTTTCTAATTTAATAGCAATTATATTTGGAAGTTATCTTGTTATAAACAAAAAGTTATCTATAGGTCAATTAACTAGTTTTATTATGTATTTAGGATTAATGATATGGCCTATGTTAGCATTAGCATGGATGTTCAATATATTAGAAAGAGGTATAGCTGCTTGGAACAGGATCAAAAACTTAATATACAAAGAAAAAATAGACAAAAAAAAAAAATATATAATGATGGATGGAGGATTAATATATCTTAAAATAAATAATTTTTATTACAAAAAAAAACAAAAATTTAATTTAAAAAACATTTCTATAAAAATACCATCTGAAAATATTATTGGAATATGTGGACCTACTGGTTCAGGTAAAACTACTATTATAAATATAATGCAAAAACAATTAAAAATTAAATATGGTTTTATTAAATACAATAATGAAAATATATCTAATATTAATACTGATCAATGGCAAAAAAAATTAGCAATAATTAATCAAAAAACTTTTTTGTTTTCAGATACAATATTTAACAATATTTCTTTAGGTAAACCTAATGTATCTTATTTAAAAATTAAAAAGGCATCTAAAATAGCCAGGATACATAATGAAATTAAAAGTTTTTCTAAAAAATATTCAACTAGAATAGGGGAAAAAGGAATAATATTGTCAGGAGGACAAATGCAAAGAATAGCTATTGCTAGAGCAATAGTATCAAATAGAAAAATATTAATTATGGATGATGCTTTATCATCTGTAGACATAAAAAACGAAAAAAAAATATTAAATAATTTATGGAAATGGAAAAAAAAAAAAAAAATAACTATAATCATAATCACACATAGATTATTATCTATAAAAAATGCTAATAAAATATATGTAATTAAACAAGGAAATATTATACAAAGTGGAACACATGATTTTCTTATGTCAAATAAAAATTGGTATAGCAATATGTATCATTATCAAGAATTATCTAAAAATAATATGTAAAAATTAAGAGGGAAAAAATTGAATCATTCGATAACTTGTTATTCTATATTAAAACGTCTTTTTTTTTATTGGAATCCATTTAAAAAATCACTTATAATAGCTATAATGATGTTGTTTTTTTCTTCTATGGCTGAATCATGTTGTCCAATAATTATCAGTTATTTTATAAATATCATTTTAATTAAAAAAAAAATACATTTAATAATTTCTATAATTGTTTCATTTATATTTATCATTTTACAAATAATATCAATTGTTTTCAATTATTTACAATCTATTTTATTTAACAAAATATCTACTAAAGTATTAAAAAAAATAAGATTTGATGTAATGAAATCTATTTTAAATCAACCATTAAATAAATTTGATGATACTTCTGTAGGGAAAATTATATCAAGAGTAACTAATGATACAGAAATAATTAAAGATTTATATGAAAATGTAATAAGTAATTTATTACGTAGTTTATCTATTATTTTAACTGTATTATTTTCAATGTTTTTGCTAGAATGGAAATTAGCTCTTATAACTTCTACTATTATACCAATAGTTATTATAATCATGATTATATATCATAAATACAGTTCACCTTTTTTAAGAAAAACTAGGATATATTTAGCTAATATTAATAGTTATTTTAATGAAATAATAGTCGGAATGAATGTTATTCAACAATTTAATCAACAAAAAAGATTTGGTAAATTGATATTCAATGCTAGTATATTGCATTATAAATCTAGAATAAAAAACTTGAATATAGATGGATTATTACTCAGACCCTTAATTAGTTTTATTTCTTCTATAATGTTATTATGTTTGATAAGTTTATTTGCATTATCTATTTTAGGAGCATTAAAAGTAGGAATAATATATGCTTTTATTAGTTATACAAGCAGATTAAATGAACCTTTAACAAACACTATAACTCAACAATCAATAGTAGAACAATCTATAATAGCAGCTGAAAGAATTTTTAAAATAATAGATTTACCAAATCAAAAATATGGATATTACAAAAATATAAAATATGGTATAATAAAAATAAAAAATCTTAATTTTTATTACAAAAAAAAACAAAGAGTTTTAAAAAACATAAATATTTATTGCAAAAAAAATAGTTTTACAGCTTTTGTTGGAAAAAGTGGAAGTGGTAAAAGTACATTAATTAATTTATTAATGAATTTTTATCCAATTTCTGAAGGTAAAATATATATAGATAATAGACCTATAGAATCTTTTAGAAAAGAATCTTTAAGGAAAGAAATTTCTTTAGTACAACAAGATCCAATCATATTTGCAGACACTTTTTTGTCTAACATTACTTTAGGAAGAAATATATCTATATCTAGAGTATGGGACATAATACAAAAAGTTAAACTTAAAAATTTAGTTGAATCTATGAAAAATGGAATTTACACTCTATTAAGAGAACAGGGGAACAACTTATCTGCAGGTCAAAAACAATTGTTGTCTTTAGCACGATCTTTAATTGGAAATCCTAAAATACTGATATTAGATGAAGCAACTTCAAGTATAGATTCAGAAGCAGAACAAAATATTCAAAAAATTATATCATATATAAGAAAAAATACTACTTTATTAATTGTAGCACATAGATTATCAACAATAACAAAAGCAGATAACATTTTTGTATTAAATAAAGGTAAAATAATTGAAAGTGGTAATCACAAAAATTTATTAAAAAATAAAGGTTATTACTGGAATATGCATGAATTTCAAAAATATAATAGCTTTATATAATATTTTTTCGTTAGTCTTAATAAACACGAATTAATTCTATATTGGCTGCTTTTTTCCAAACCTGACCATTTGTATAGTTTTAATATCTGTTTATAGACTAACGAATCAAACAAGATTATTGTAACACATTTTTATTAAAAAAAAAATTTTTTTTTGCATATAATTACTTGAAGTAGTTATAATATGATACCATATTAAAATATATATATAATATGTTATGGAAAATATGACTTATCAAGTATTAGCTAGAAGATTGAGACCTAAAAATTTTAAAGAAATAATTGGCCAAAAAACAATTATAAAAGCAATCAATAATAGTATTTTATCAAAAAAAATACATCATTCCTGGTTATTTTCAGGTATTAGGGGGATAGGAAAAACAACTATAGCAAGATTATTAGCTAAAGTTTTAAATTGTACAAATGTTTTAAATGCTAATCCATGTAACAATTGTAAAAATTGTAAAGAAATAGATCAAGGTTGTTTTATTGATTTCATAGAAGTTGACGCTGCTTCTAAAACTAAAATAGAAGATACGAAAGAGTTATTAGATAATATGGAATATAAACCTATTAAAGGCAAATATAAAGTATATTTAATAGATGAAATACATATGTTATCTAGATATAGTTTTAATGCATTATTAAAAACTTTAGAGGAACCAAAAAAATATGTTAAAATAATTTTAGCTACTACAGATACAACAAAAATACCTAAAACTATTTTATCCAGATGTTTACATTTTAATTTGAAATCAATAAATAAAAGACAAATAATTAAATATTTAGAAAAAATTTTAAAATTAGAAGGTGTAATTTTTGATAAAGAATCTATAATAAAAATAGCGCAAAAATCCGAGGGAAGTTTAAGAGATTGTTTAAATTTAACAGAAAAAATAATTGCACTAAGTAATGGTAATATCAATATAGATAATACAAATAAAGAATTAGGATTATTAGATAAAAAATATATAATAAATTTATTTGAAAATATTATTAATAAAGAACCTAAAAAATTAATTCATATTTTAAATAAAGTAGAAGATAAAGGACTAAATATAGAATATGTATTAACAGATTTGTTAGAATTATTATATAATTTGTCTATGATGAAATACCATCCAAAATTATGGGAATCTACTTTCTCCAAAAAAGATAAAAAACTAAAAAATATATCTGATCTAGTAACATTTAATTTTATTCACAATTGCTACCATAAAATATTAAATGCTAAAAAAACTTTAAAATTTTCTCCAGATAAAAGAATAGGTGTAGAAATGAATTTATTAAATTTAATAGTTTCTTAAATATTTAAAAAAGTTTTTTGTTGTTTTAAAATATAATAAACGTTCAAGAGAAATTATATGATAAAAAATAAAGGTTTAAATAATCTAATGAAACAAGCGCAATATATGCAAGAGAAAATAAATCAAACTAAAAAAGAAATAATGTTAATAAAAGTTACAGGAGAATCTGGCGCTGGATTAGTAAAAATAACTATAAATGGGTTATACGAATGCATTAAAGTCAAAATAGATAAATCAATTTTAAATAAATCTGAAAAAGAAATATTAGAAGATTTAATCGTGGCAGCAACAAATGATGCTATAAGAAGGATTAATGAAGAAAAAAAAGACAAAATGTCAATAATATCTTCTAATATGAATTTGCCTTTAGATTTTAACTCATTGATATAAAAAAAATATAAAATATTTAATATAAAAAAGGATATTATAATGAAAAAAAATAGTTATAATTTTAAATCAGAAGTTAAAGAAGTATTAAATTTAATGATAAACTCTTTATATTCAAATAAAGAAATATTTATTAGAGAATTAATATCTAACGCTTCTGATGCAATAGATAAATTTAAATTTTTATCTTTATCAAATCCTAATACGTATAACATTGATAATGATTTATTACAAATTAAAATTATCATTGACAAAAAAAATAAATTATTAAAAATTATCGATAACGGCATAGGAATGAATAAAAAAGACTTAATAGAAAATTTAGGAACTATTGCAAAATCAGGAACAAAAAAATTTTTGCAATCATTAAACGAAAAAGAAAAAACAAATAATAATTTGATAGGAAATTTTGGTGTAGGTTTCTACTCTTCTTTTATTGTATCAGAAAAAGTTTCTGTATATACAAAATTAGCAAATGAAAAAAAAAATAAAGGTTTTTTATGGGAATCAAATGGTACAGGAGAATATTATATTACACAAATCAAAAAAAAAACAAGAGGAACTAAAGTAGTTTTACATTTAAAAGATAAAGAAAGCATTTTTTTAGAAAAATGGAATATAGAAAATATTATTAACAAATATTCAGACCATATATCTATACCAATAAAAATTAAAAAGAAAGATAAATTAAATAACAAATATATTTGGAAACAAATTAATAAAGCTAAATCAATATGGACTTTAGACAAAAAAAATATAACAAAAGAAAAATACATAGAATTTTACAAATATTTGTCAAAAGATAACAATGATCCTTTATTATGGACTCATAATAAAGTAGAAGGAAATTATGAATATATTAATTTATTATATATTCCTTCTAAACTTCCATGGGATTTATGGAATAAAGAACATAAACATGGTTTGAAATTATATGTTAAAAGAGTTTATATTATGGATGATGCTGAACAATTTTTACCAAACTATTTAAGATTTATTAAAGGAATAATAGATTCTAATGATTTACCATTAAACGTATCAAGAGAAATTTTACAAAACAATGAGATTACTAAAACTTTAAAAAAATCTATTACCAAAAAAATATTAAATATGTTACTAAAATTATCTATCAATGATAATAAAAAATATAATATTTTTTGGAAACAATTCGGTTTAATAATGAAAGAGTCTCCTGCTGAAGATTTTGATAATAAAGATTTAATATTGAAATTATTAAGATTTTCTTCAATAAAAACTAAATCTAAAAAACAGACATTATCTTTAGAAGAATATTTTAAAAATATACAACCAAATCAAGAAAAAATATATTTTATAACTTCAGACAATTATATTACCGCAAGTAATAGCCCTCATTTAGAAATATTTAAAAAAAACAATATTGATGTTTTATTATTATATGACAGAATAGATGAATGGATGATGAGTTATTTACATGATTTTAAAGGTATTCCATTCCAATCAATAAATAAAATAGATGATTCTATTAATAAAATGGTGTCACAAAAAAAAAGTAATATAGAAAATAAACAAGAAATAGACATGTTTATAAAAAAAGTTAAAGAAATTTTAAAAGATAAAGTGAAAAATGTAACTATAAGTAATTATTTAACCAAAACTCCAGTAATAGTAAGAACTGATTCAAAAGATATGAGTACTCAAATGATTAAGTTATTTTCTGCAGCAGGACAAAAAGTTCCTGATATAAAATATATATTTGAAATAAATCCTAATCATTCTTTAATAAAAAAATTGCAAAACATAAAAGATGAAAAAAAAGTAGAAAATTATATAAAAATTTTATTAGATGAAGCTTTATTAATAGAAAAAGGAACTTTAGAAAATGTTCATGAGTTTTCTGAAAGATTAAACAATATTTTAGAAGAAAAAATATAAACCAAAATTATCGTTAATTAAATATTGTTTTATCATTAAGGAATAAATATATGAAAATAATTTTACTAGGATCTCCTGGGACAGGTAAAGGAACTCAAGCTAATTTAATATCAAAAAAATTTAATATACCAAATATATGTACAAGTGCTATTTTAAGAAATAGTTTTAAACGTTATTCAAGTTCAAATATTAAAAATAATATAGATAACGGTATTCTTGTTAAAGATAATATAGTAATGAGTTTAATAAAAGAAAGAATTAAAAAAAAAGATTGTTTGAAAGGTTTTGTCTTAGATGGTTTTCCTAGAAATTTATCACAAGCAAAATTATTCGAAAAATTGAAAATAAATATAAATCACATTATAGAATTGTTTTTGCCTAAAGAAAAAATTATAAGTAGGTTAACAACTGGTAGAATGATACATAAATCTTCAGGAAGAACTTATCATATTAAATTCAATCCACCAATTAAAGAAAAAATAGATGACATTACTGGTGAAAAATTATCTTATCGTAAAGATGATAATATAAAAATAATAAATAAAAGATTAAAAGAATATTTTTCGAAATTTAAAGAAATTAAATATTTTTATATGAAAAAAAAAATAAATTATTTAACAATAAATAGTGAAGAATCACCAAATAACGTTAACAAAAAAATAATAAAAAAAATATTTAAAAAAAGTTATTGTCTAAAAAAATAGTTTTTTATATGCGCTCTACTGGAATCGAACCAGTAACCTACAGCTTAGAAGGCTGTTGCTCTATCCTATTGAGCTAAGAGCGCTTTTTTAATATTTTTACATTTGAAAAATTTTGAAAATTTATTCTAATAATATACTTTTAATATATTAATATCAATTTTTTTTTTGTTTTTTATAAAAATAATTATTATAATATTAATATATTAAAAATAACATAATAAAAAAATAAACAAAATAATATGGTAGCAAAAATAATAGATGGTGAAAAAATAGCTAAAAATATCCGAAAAAAAATTAAAAAAAAAATAGAAACTTATGTTAATTGTGGAAACAGACCTCCAGGTATTGCTGTAATTATAATTGGCAATAACATTTCTTCAAAAATTTATGTTAATAAAAAAATATTAGTATGCAAAAAAGTAGGAATTATTTCTTTTTTGTGGAATTTAGATGAAAATATATCAGAAAATAAATTATTAAATTTAATAAAAGAAATAAACAAAAATAAATATATTGATGGTATTTTGATACAACTACCTATACCTAAAAATTTAAATTTAAATAAAATAATTAATTCAATATCTCATAATAAAGATATAGATGGTTTTCATCCATACAATATAGGTTCTTTATGTCAAAGATATCCTAAATTAAGGCCATGTACTCCATTAGGAATAATGAGTTTGTTAAATAAATATAATATTAACACTTATGGTTTACACGCGGTAATTATAGGAGCTTCAAATATAGTAGGCAGACCAATGAGTATGGAACTTTTGTTGGCTGGTTGTACAACAACAATTACACATAGATTCACCAAAAAACTTAAAAAATATACTAAATTAGCTGATTTATTGATAGTAGCTATAGGAAAACCTAATTTTATTTCAAAAGAATTTATAAAAAAAGGAGCAATTGTAATTGATGTTGGTATAAATAGATCAAAAAACAACAAAATAATAGGAGACGTTAATTTTGATGATGTAAAAAAAAAAGCTTCATATATCACACCTGTTCCAGGTGGAGTTGGTCCAATGACAATTATTAGCTTAATAAAAAATACTATGCAAACATATAAAAATAATTACATAAAAAATAAATAACATGTTTGTTATTTATTTTTTGTTTTCTTTTTATCGTTAATTTCTAAACCTAATTTAACTAATGTTTTTCTAATAAAATCTGAAAGATTCCATATTTTATTTTTTCTGTATTTATTTCTTTCTTTTATTAAAAATTTTATATAATCTTTATTTTTTATTTTATATTTTTCTGATAAATATATTGAATCTTTAAAAAATATTCCTAATTGCTTAGCTAGTTTTTTTAAGGTATTAGCTAATATAATAGCTTCATTAATATTATTTTTTTTTGTTTTTTTTATTATATTGGAAATATGAACTAATAAATTTAAAGATTGAGGAGTATTAAAATCATTATTTAAATACTGAAAAAACTTTTTTTTAAAAAGTAAACTTCTTTGAGTGTCATGCATAATTTTATCATTTGCTAAATTAGATGCTTTATAAAGTTTTTTGACTAAAATTTTAGTTTTTTTAATTTTGTTTTCTGTATAATATAAAGGATGTCTGTAATGCGTGGATAATAAAAAATAACGAATAGTATCTGGACCGTATTTATTATTTAACTTTTTTAAAGAAAACAAATTATTTATAGATTTTGATATTTTTTTATTTTCTGATATAACTATACCTACATGCATCCAAAATTTAATTGTAAATTTTTTATCTAAACACATAGATTGTGCTAATTCGTTTTCATGATGAGGAAATATTAAGTCTGATCCTCCTCCATGAATATGTATAATGTCTCTAAAATAAAATTTATTTATTGCTGAACATTCAATATGCCATCCAGGTCTACCATAACCCCATGGTGATAGCCAAGAATATTCTTTTATATTTTTAGATTTTTTCCATAAAACAAAATCTAATAAACATTTTTTTAAATTATTTTTTCTTATTCTATTACCATATTTTAATTTTGATAGTGATTGATTTGATAATAAACCGTAGTTTTTATAACTACTTATGGAAAACATTACATCTCCATTTTTAGCTATATAAGCACTTTTTAATTTAATCAACTTTTGTATCATATTTATCATATGAGTTATATGATTACTAGCCTTAGGCTCTTGTGTAGGAGGGATATTATTTAAAAATAGAAGATCTTTTTTCATGTGAAGTATCATTCTATTTGTGAGAGATATAACAGATTCTTTGTTTATTATAGATTTTTTAATAATTTTATCATCTATATCTGTTATATTTCTTATATAATTTACTTTATAACCTAAACATTGTAAATATCTTTTAACTATGTCAAAAAATATAAAAGTTCTTCCATGTCCTAAATGACACATGTCATGTACTGTGACTCCACAAACATACATGTTTATTGTTTCTTTTTTTTTATGTTTAAAAATTTCCTTTGTTTTAGTTAAACTATTAAAAATTTTTAACATTGTCCTATCTCTTAAAAATATCTTAGATACAAATCGTTCTTAAAATTTAAAAAAATATTTATTTAATTTTATTTAAAATTAAAAATATTTTATTCAAAATATTGATTTTTGTAATAAAATTAAAAAAATAATTGTACATAATTTTTTCAATATTTATATAAAAATAGTTTTTAAATTTATTTTATATTATTGTAATCATAATTGCAGTGAAAAATTACACTGCAATATTTCAAATTTGTTTAAAAAAAACTATATGCTAGTAACGTTAGTGGCAGATGGTCCTTTTGATCCTTCAGTAATTTCAAATTCAACACTTTGTCCTTCAGACAAAGTTTTAAAACCATTACTTTGAATAGCTGAAAAATGAACAAACACATCTTTACTTCCATCTTCTGGAGTTATAAATCCAAATCCTTTAGACTCATTAAACCATTTAACATTACCTTTAATCTTAGACATCTTTATTACCTTTGTTTTAATATACTATATACTAGTCTTTCTTAATTAATTTAGTTAGCATATCTTGTTAGCTGTGCGGAATTTATATTTTAAATATAATAATTTTTTTTTAATTTTTGATTATTAAAATATATAAGAAGTTAAAAAAAATATTATTTTTATAAATATTTTATAAGTTTTATAAAATAATTACCTGGAATTTTCCTACTCTCACACAGGGAAACCCTGTAATACCATCGGCGTTATAATATTTCACTTCTGAGTTCGATATGGATTCAGGTGGTACCATTACACTATTAAAACCAGGTAATTATTTATAAATAAATTTAATTAGATTAAAACATCTATGGTGTTATGAGGTTAAGCTCTCACGGATCATTAGTACTAATTAGCTTAACATATTACTATGCTTACACATTTAGCCTATCAAAGTTGTAGTCTACAACAATCCTTCAGTAAAGATATATAAATACACTTTATGGGACAATTAATCTTGGGGCAAGTTTCGTGCTTAGATGCTTTCAGCTCTTATCTTTTCCGCATGTAGCTACCGGGCAATGCCATTGGCATGACAACCCGAACACCAGTGATGCGTCCACTTCGGTCCTCTCGTACTAGAAGTAGCCCCCCTCAATTTTCCTACGCCCACGACAGATAGGGACCGAACTGTCTCACGACGTTCTAAACCCAGCTCGCGTACCACTTTAAATGGCGAACAGCCATACCCTTGGGACCTGCTTCAGCCCCAGGATGTGATGAGCCGACATCGAGGTGCCAAACACCGCCGTCGATATGAACTCTTGGGCGGTATTAGCCTGTTATCCCCGGAGTACCTTTTATCTGTTGAGCGATGGCCTTTCCATGCAGAACCACCGGATCACTAAGACCTGCTTTCGCATCTGCTCGCATTATCATGCTCGCAGTTAAACTGGCTTATATCTTTACACTAACCTTACGATTTCTGACCGTAATTAGCCAATCTTTGTGCTCCTCCGTTACTCTTTAGGAGGAGACCGCCCCAGTCAAACTACCCACCAGACATTGTCTCTGTCTCAGATAATGAGACTAGGTTAGAATATTAAATTTTCAAGGGTGGTATTTCAAGGTTGACTCTATATAAACTAGCGTCTATATTTCTCAGTCTCCCACCTATCCTACACATCAAAATTTAATATTCAATGTCAAGTTATAGTAAAGGTTCACGGGGTCTTTCCGTCTTGTCGCGGGTACACTGCATCTTCACAGCGATTTCAATTTCACTGAGTCTCGGATGGAGACAGCCTGGCCATCATTACGCCATTCGTGCAGGTCGGAACTTACCCGACAAGGAATTTCGCTACCTTAGGACCGTTATAGTTACGGCCGCCGTTTACCGGGGCTTCAGTCTAGAGCTTTAGATATTTTACATCTTAACTCCTTCAATTAACCTTCCGGCACCGGGCAGGCGTCACACCGTATACTTCCACTTTCGTGTTTGCACAGTGCTGTGTTTTTAATAAACAGTTGCAGCCAGCTGGTATCTGCGACTGGTTTCAGCTTAAAAGAGTATATCTTTTTCACTTACTCACCAGCGTGCCTTCTCCCGAAGTTACGGCACTATTTTGCCTAGTTCCTTCATCCGAGTTCTCTCAAGCGCCTTAGTATTCTCTACCTAACTACCTGTGTCGGTTTGTGGTACGATTTACAATTACCTGATGCTTAGAGGATTTTCTTGGAAACATGGTATAGGTTACTTCATCAAATAAATGACTCGTGTTAACGTCTCAATATAAAGATAATAGGATTTGCCTAATTATCATATCTACTCGCTTAAACCAAGATAACCGTCACTTGGATAACTTAACCTTTTTCGTCCCCCCTTCGCAGTAATTTTAAGCACAGGAATATTAACCTGTTGTCCATCGACTACGCTTTTCAGCCTCGCCTTAGGGGTCGGCTTACCCTGCCTCGATTAACGTTGGACAGGAAACCTTAGTTTTTCGGCGAGCAGGTTTTTCACCTGCTTTATCGTTACTTATGTCAGCATTCGCACTTCTGATACCTCCAAAAAACCTTACAGTTTATCTTCTCAGGCTTACAGAACGCTCCCCTACCCAACTTTTTTTAAAAGTTGTCGCAGCTTCGGTGTATAATTTAGCCCCGTTAAATCTTCCGCGCAAGACGACTCGACCAGTGAGCTATTACGCTTTCTTTAAATGATGGCTGCTTCTAAGCCAACATCCTGGTTGTTTGTGCCTTCTCACATCGTTTCCCACTTAATTATAACTTTGGGACCTTAGCTGGCGATCTGGGTTGTTTCCCTTTCCACAACGAACGTTAGCACCCGCTGTGTGTCTCCCGTGATAACATTCTACGGTATTCGGAGTTTGCATTGGATTGGTAGATCTGGAAGATCCCCTAACCAAAACAGTGCTCTACCCCCGTAGATGAATTCACGAGGCGCTACCTAAATAGCTTTCGGGGAGAACCAGCTATCTCCCGGTTTGATTGGTCTTTCACCCCTAGCCATAGGTCATCCGCTGATTTTTCAACATCAGTCGGTTCGGTCCTCCAGTTAGTTTTACCTAACCTTCAACCTGCCCGTGGCTAGCTCACCGGGTTTCGGGTCTGTATTTTGAAACTATAATAATAAAAAATCGCCCATTTAAGACTCGGTTTCCCTTCGGCTTCCTTATTAACAGTTAACCTCGCTACAAAATACAAGTCGCTGACCCATTATACAAAAGGTACGCAGTCACTTTATAAAAATAGTTTTTAAAAAATAAAAACATTAAAGCTCCTACTGCTTGTACGTATACGGTTTCAGGTTCTATTTCACTCCCCTAACCGGGGTTCTTTTCGCCTTTCCCTTACGGTACTAGTTCACTATCGGTCAGTCAAGAGTATTTAGCCTTAGAGGATGGTCCCCCTATCTTCAAACAGGATTTCACGTGTCCCGTTTTACTTTTCGAGCCCCCAAAATATTTGTTTTTGTGTACGGGACTATCACCCTGTATCGTTTATTTTTTCCAAAATACTTCTACTAACAAACAATTTGTTTATAGCTTCTGGGCTTTTCCCTTTTCGCTCGCCACTACTTAGGGAATCTCATTTTGATTTCTTTTCCTCGAGGTACTTAGATGTTTCAGTTCTCCCGGTTTGCTTTGCTATTTTATTTATTGGAATAGCAATGACACATTTTTTATTTGTGTCGGGTTTCCCCATTCGGATACTGCCGACTATTGCGCTTCAAATCAGCTTATCGACAATTTTCGCAGATTAGCACGTCCTTCTTCGCCTTTGACTACCAAGGCATTCACCGTATACGCTTATTTTGCTTAACCTCATAACCCATAGATGTCTTTTGATCTAATTGATTATTTTTTCCATTTTGTTAAAGAACTTCTGTCCCTTAGGGGATTTGAACCCCTGTTGCCGCCGTGAAAGGGCAGTGTCCTGGTCCTCTAGACGAAAGGGACTTTTTTTTTTAAAAAATTTTGAAAGTTTTATTAATTTACTTTATTTTTATATGTTTGTCAAATAAAAATTAACGATGAATAAATAATATTAAATAAATTAATTTATATTTTTTTTTAAATAATCAATTACTGGTAAAACATTTGGTTTTAATTTGTTCCATAAATAAAATGATTCTGCTGCTTGATATACTAACATGCCTATACCATCTGATAAATTATTAGCACCATTTTTTGCACACATTTTTAAAAAAGGAGTATGTTCTTTTTGATAAAACATATCATAACAAAATGTTGATTTACGAATAATATGTTTGTAAGGTATTTTAGGATATTTTTTGTATAAACCACAAGAAGTAGAATTTATTATCAAATTAAATTTAATGTTTATTAAATCTGTATAATTTATTATTTTTATTTTGTTAAAATTATTAAAATCTGATAAAAGTTTTTGAGAATTTATTAAAGTTCTATTAAATATGTAAACATTAGATTCGTAAGATAATAAATGTAAAACTACACCTCTTGCTGCTCCTCCGGCACCTAAAAGTAAAATGTTGTTATTGCTTTTTATAAATTTTAAACGCTTTAAATCTTTTAATAATCCTACTCCATCAGTATTATCTCCTAATATTTTGTTATTTTTTTTTTTTTTTAAAGTATTAATAGATTTTACCAATGATGATATTTTTGTCAATTTATCAGCACAAATTAATGTTTTTTGCTTAAAAGGTGTTGTCACATTAGCACCATTGCCACCATTAATAAAGAAGTTATTTATTAATGAAATAACATTATTAATGTTTGCATGAATTTTTAAATATTCTATTTTTATATTAAATTGTTCAGAAAACAATTTATGTATAATTGGAGATTTACTATGTTCTATAGGATCTCCAAATATTGCAAATTTTTTTATGTTATTTTTAATCATTACGAATCACTTCTCCTGTAATAATATTTAAAATTCTAGAAGTTTTTTTTTCTTTACCCAAATTACCTTTTAAAATAGGAATTTTTTTTCCAAATTGATCATGTATATCTTTTATACTACAACACGATTTCATTCCACTAATATTAACACTTGTTGAAATAATAGGTTTTTTAAAAAAATTACAAATATCATTTAAAATAGGTAGATAATTTATAAATCTTACAGCTACAAAAGATGATCCACCAGTAATCAGTATATTTATATCATGTTTAGCAGGAAGTAATAAAGTTGTTGGTCTATTATAAAATTTAAATATTTTTTTGTACATACTGGGTTTAGATAAAAAATTAAAATTAACATATGGTATTAATTTTATGTAATTATTTGTCAATAATATTAACCCTTTTTTTTTACTTCTTTTTTTAATCTTTATTATTTTTTTAATTGCTTTTGAACTATCAGGGTTACATCCGAAACCAAAAACAGACTCAGTAGGATAAATTATAATTTTATTTCTTTTTAAGATATTAATAGCTTTAAATAAAGAAATCATATTGTTTTTTTTCATAATTATAACACCTAACTAATAACATTCTATAATAAATAAAAATATATTTTTATATAAAAAATATTTCTTTTCTTTTAAATTTATAGTATAAAAAACTATCAATTTGCATAAAAAAGTTTATAATAAAAAAAATAATAAAAAATCATCTATTAAATTAATGACTATTTATAAAATATTACATTATCCAGATAAACGTTTGAGAAAATTGTCAGAACCAGTAATATATATAAATGATAACATAAAAAAAATAACTAATGATATGTTTGATACGATGTATAAAAATAACGGTATAGGTTTAGCAGCACCTCAAATAAACATACATTTACAAATCATTGTTATTAATACAAAAAAAAAAATGATATTAATAAATCCAAAATTAATATCAAAAAAAGGTTGTATTGAATTTAAAGAAGGTTGTTTATCTATACCTAATGAAATTGCTAACATTAAAAGATCAAAAAACATAATCGTAGAATCGATGGATATAGATGGAAAATTAAAAAAAATAAAAGCAACAGGAATTTTATCTGTTTGTATACAACATGAAATAGATCATTTAAAAGGAAAATTATTTATAGACCATCTATCTTTAATGAAAAAAGAAAGATTAATTAAAAAAATAAAAAAAAAAATAAAATTAAAAAACATAAAGAAATAAAAAAATTGAAAAAAAAAAAAATAATATTCGCAGGAACATCTATATTTGCTTATTATCATTTAAAAACGATAATAAAAAAAAAATATCAAGTAGTAGCAATACTAACAAAAGAAAAAAACAATAAAAAAAACATAAATAAACATTCAATTGTAAATTTAGCTAAAAAAAATAAAATTAAATTAATAAATTCAAAATTTAACAAAAAAAATATAACAAAAATTATAAAACAAAAAGCTCATATTATGATATTAGCTTCTTTTGGGATTATTATACCAAAAAAAATAATAGATATATTTCCTATGGGGTGCATTAATATACATCCTTCATTATTACCTAGATGGAGAGGTCCTTCACCTATACAAAGATGTATTATTGAAGGAGATAAAATAACTGGTGTAAGTATTATTAAAATAAATAAAAAAATAGATAAAGGTGAAATTTTAAATATAAAAACTTGTAAAATAAAAATAAATGATAATTACGAAACATTAATGTTTAAATTAATTAAAATTGGATGTTATTTAATAATAAAAACAGTTAAAAACATATTTAATAAAATTATCTCAACAAAAAAAAATATAAAAAAATATGAAAGCACTTATGCAAGAAAAATAAAAAAAATAGATACATTATTAGATTGGTCCTTAGAATGTAAAATTCTTGAAAGAATGGTTCGCGCTTTTTATCCACATCCAATTAGCTATTTTATTTTTAAAAAAAAAATATTTAAAGTATGGAAGGCAAATTGTTTGTTAAAAAAACACAAAAATAACTATGGTGAAATAATTGATATAAATAAAAAAAATATAATAGTAGCTACTTTAAAAGGTTTTTTTATTATAAAAATTATACAAATAGAAGGAGGCAAACCAATGAAAATTAATAATTTTATAAATGGAAGAAAAAATATATTTAAAATAGGATATATACTAAAATAAATTATTTTTTTTTAATGGCTAATTTTGAGGAACATATTTGCTCCTCAAATAAGTTTTAATATAAAGTAAGATATTATTTAAAATAACAAAAATTCTAAATATAATTACTTAATATCCATTAATTTTAAATAAGCCATAGGTGCATTATCACCTTTTCTAAAACCACATTTAACAATTTTAATATATCCACCCATTCGTGATGTAAAACGTGGTCCTATGTTATCAAATAACTTATAAACAATCATATTGTTTCTTAACATAGAAAAAATAATGCGTTTATTAGATATATTATTTATTTTTGATTTAGTAATAATAGGTTCACAAACTCTTTTAAGTTCCTTTGCTTTTGCAACTGTAGTTTTAATACTTTCATTTTTAATTAATGAACATATCATGTTTTTTAACATTGATTTTAAATGAGAACTTTTCCTATTTAATTTACGTCCAATTTTTTTATGATTCATATTATTAATTACCTTATATAAAGAAATTATTTTATTTATCAGTAATATCAGATGGAGGCCAATCTTCTATTTTCATACCTAAAGATAAATTTTTTGATGCTAAAATGTCTTTTATTTCAGTTAAAGATTTTTTTCCTAAATTAGGTGTTCTTAACAACTCAACTTCACTACGTTGTACTAAATCTCCTATATAATGAATTGTTTCTGCTTTCAAACAATTTGCAGAACGTACAGTAAGTTCCAAATCATCAACAGGTCTTAATAAAATTGGATTAAATTTTGGTTTTTTTTCTTTAATTTCAGGTTGATCAAGATCTTTTAAGTAAATAAAAGATTCTAATTGTTCTGATAAAATAGTAGCAGCTCTTCTTATAGCTTCTTCTGGATCTATAGTGCCATTAGTTTCTACATCTACTATTAATTTATCTAGATCTGTTCTTTGTTTTACTCTAGCTGATTTTACATTATATATTACACGTTCAATTGGACTATAACTTGCATCTAATAGTAATTTTCCTATATTATTGTTGTTATTTTCATTATTGAAAGGATTTTTTCTAGAAGCAGCTGAAACATATCCTCTACCTTTTTGTATTCTAATCCTCATATTTATTGATGTTATATCATTAGTTAAATTACAAATAATATAATTTTTATTAATAATCTCAACATCGGAATTATGTTGAATATCAGAAGCTCTTACTGGCCCTATTCCTGATTTATTTAGAATTACATAAACATCATCTTTACCATGTAATTTTACAGCCAATCCTTTTAAATTTAACATTATGTCTAAAACATCTTCTTTAATACCTTTTTTAATACTATATTCATGTAAAACATTATCTATTTCTATTTCAGTAACAGCACATCCAGGCATGGAAGAAATTAAAATTCTTCTTAGCGCATTACCTAATGTATGACCAAAACCTCTTTCTAAAGGTTCTAGAATAACTTGAGAATGGTTTTTGTTTATTTGTTTAATATTTACTAATTTAGGTTTTAAAATTTTTTTTGAAGAATAATACATTAATTCTCCTGTATAATAAATATTTATTTTGAATATAATTCTACAATTAAATGTTCATTTATTTCAGATGATAAATCAGATCTTGTAGGAATATATTTAAATTTTCCTTTCATTTTTAATTTATCAAATTCTATCCATTCAGAAATTTCTCTATTATTAGATAACTCTAAAGAAGCTTTTATTCTTGATTGTTTTCTAGATTTTTCGTGAACTGATATAATATCACCTGGGGATAGTTGATAAGATGGTATATTTACTATTTTTTTATTAACTAATATAGATTTGTGATTTACTAACTGTCTAGATTCTAATCTCGTAGATCCTATCCCCATTCTATAAACCACATTATCTAGTCTTTGTTCTAAAATTTGTAATAAATTTTCTCCAGTATTACCTTTAGATTTTGCAGCTTTTTTATAATAATTTCTAAATTGTTTTTCTAAAATACCGTATAACCTACGTACTTTTTGCTTTTCTCTTAATTGACTACCATAATCGGATAATCTAGGTTTACGGGATCCATGTTGACCAGGAAGCTGATCAATTTTGCATTTTGATTCTATTGATCTTAATCCAGATTTAAAAAATAAATCAGTTTTTTCTCGACGACATAATTTTAACTTTGGTCCAATGTATTTTGCCATATTTTTCTCTATTATACTTAAAATTATACTCTTCTTTTTTTAGGTGAACGACATCCATTATGAGGAATTGGTGTAACGTCAGTTATATTTGTTATTTTAAAACCAGATGCATTTAATGCCCTTATAGTTGATTCTCTACCGGGACCAGGCCCCCTTACCATGATTTCTAAATTTTTCATACCATATTCTTTAACATTTTCCGCACATTTTTCAGCAGCTATTTGAGCAGCAAATGGAGTAGATTTTCTTGAACCTCTAAAACCTGAACCTCCGGAAGTCGCCCAACCTAAAACATTTCCTTGACGATCTGTTATAGTTACAATGGTATTATTGAAAGAAGCATGTATATGAGCAATACCATCAATAATTTGTTTTCTGTTCTTTTTTTTTGTTCTTTTTATTAGTTTAGACATATATTAACCTTTATTTTATTTTCTTATCGGTTTTCTAGGACCTTTTCTTGTACGAGCATTAGTTTTAGTTCTTTGACCTCTTACAGGTAATTTTTTTTTATGACGTATACCTCTATAACATTTAAGATCTATTAATCTTTTAATTTTTAATGTAACATCCCTTCTTAAATCACCTTCTACTATAAATTTAGATATTTCTAACCTTATTTTTTCTAATTGTTCTATAGATAGTTCTTTAATTTTAATATTTTCAGGTATTTTAGTTAAATAACATATTTTTTTAGCTCTAGATTTTCCTATACCATATATTGAAGTCAAAGCAATTACAGTATGTTTATTATCTTCTATGTTTATTCCAGCAATTCTTACAGACATTATATTCTCCATGTATTTTAAAGATAATTTTTAATTTAAAATAAATTATATATTAACCTTGTCTTTGATTATGTTTTTTATCTATACTACATATTACTCTTACAACATTTTTTCTTTTTACTATTTTGCAACCACGACATAATTTTTTTACTGATGTACGAACCTTCATTTTTTGTATTTCTCTTATATATTTATTTCAATAAATTTTTATTTATTAAAATTTTTTTAAATTCAAACTAGATTTTTTTATTAATGAGTTATATTTTGTAGATATCATTAAAGTTTGTATTTGGCTTAAAAAATCTATTATTACAACAACAACTATTAATAAAGAAGTACCACCAAAATAAAATGGAACATCCATAATGTTTCTCATAAAATCTGGTAATAAACAAATAACAGCAATATATATTGATCCAATGATATTAATTTTAGACATAATATTGCTAATATAATTAGCAGTTTTTTCTCCTGGTCTAATACCTAATAAAAAAGCTCCTGATTTTTTTAAATTATTAGCAGTTTCTCTAGGATCAAATACTAGATTAGAATAAAAAAAACAAAAGAAAATTATAGATAATGTGTATAAAAATACATATAAAGGTTGACCTGGTTTAAAATAATTCAATACAAAGACAAAAAAATTGTTTTGAAATTTTATATTAAACCATGAAGAAATTGTAGATGGAAATAATAATAAACTAGAAGCAAATATTGCAGGCATAACTCCAGACATATTAATTTTTAAAGGTATATGACTAGTTTGCGAGATGTTTTTATAAATCATATTTTGTCTTCTTGAATAATATATAATTATTTTTCTATAAGATCTTTCTATAAAAACCACTAAAAAAGTAACAATAAAAACAAAAAAAAACATTATTATAAATATATAAATATTCATTTTACTAGTTTGAAATTTATATATAGTTTTCAATATTGCAGATGGAAAACCTGATATTATACCTATAAAAATAATAAAAGATGTTCCATTTCCTATACCTTTAGAAGTTATTAAATCACCCATCCACATTAAAAATAAAGTTCCAGTAATTAGACTAATTACTGACACAAAATAAAAATGAAAATCAGAATTTATAATTAAACCATTCATACCATGCAAGTTAGGTAGTCCTATAGAAAAACCTATAGCTTGTATAATCGACAAAAACAAAGTTGCATATTTAGTATATCTTTTTATTTTAATTCTTCCAAGTTCACCTTCTTTTTTTAATCCTATAAAATAAGAATTAATGAAAGTTAACAATTGTATAATAATTGAAGCTGAAATGTAAGGAGTAATTCCTAAAGCTAAAATAGATGCTCTATTTAAAGATCCTCCTGAAAAAATATTTAACATATCAATCATAGTGTTTTGATGTTTATTCAAAACGTTTGAAAAAATATCAGTATTAATACCTGGTATAGGTATAAAAGATGCTATTCTAAATATAACTAATGCAAAAAAAACAAAAAAAATTCTTTTTTTTAGTTCATAAAATTTTTTATTGTAAAAATTTAATCCTAATTTCTTAATCATTGTTTACCACTTATTTTTCAATAGTACCACCAGCATATTCTATAGCAAGGCGAGCACCTTTAGTAACTTTTAATTTACGTATAGTTATTTTTGAATTGAATTTTTTTGTATTCATTATTATTTTAACATTTTTTATATTTGTAGAAATTAAGTTATTTTTTTTTAAAAATTTTAAATCTATTATTTTATTATTAAATTTTTTTAAATCATTTAATTTTACTTCTTGATTTTTTTTAGATTTTAATGAATTAAAACCAAATTTAGGTATTCTTCTGTATAAAGGTGTTTGTCCACCTTCAAACCCTCTACGAACATTTTTACCAGAACGAGATCTATCTCCTTTATGTCCTCTTCCACAAGTTTTACCTAAACCAGAACCAATACCTCTTCCGACACGTTTTTTTTTTTTTTTGGATTTTTTTGATAATGATAATGTGTTTAAATACATTTTATTTATCCTTTATTTTTAACATATATGAAACTGATCTAATCATACCACGGATAGAAGGAGTGTTTTCTAATTTCACAGTTTTACCTATACCTTTTAATCCCAAACTTAATATTGTAGATTTATGTTTAGGTAATCTTCCTATGATACTTTTAGTTTGAGTTATTACAATTTTTTTTTTCATATTATTTATTGTACATTATATTAATGGATTTATTTCTTTTTAATGATATAAATTTAGGAGATTTGTTATTTTTTAATCCATTTATTGTAGCTCGTACCACATTAATTGGATTAGTAGAACCATAAGTTTTAGCTAAAATGTTATGAATACCAGCAACTTCTAAAACAGCTCTCATAGCTCCTCCAGCAATAATACCTGTTCCATCTAAAGCAGGTTTCATAAATATTTTAGATCCTGTATGTGAACCTTTTACTTCATGATATAATGTTTTTTTGTTTAAAAAAACAAAAATCATATTACGTCTAGCTTTCTCCATAGCTTTTTGTATAGCAGATGGCACTTCTCTTGCTTTTCCATAACCATATCCAACTTTTCCTAAACCATCACCTACTACAGTTAAAGCTGTGAAAGAAAATATCCTTCCCCCTTTAACAGTTTTAGAAACTCTATTTACAGATATTAACTTTTCTTTTAAATCAGTATATTTATTTTCGTTATTAATCATATATTTACCTAATTATTAAAAATTTAAACCATATTTACGAGCAGAATCTGCTAATGCTTTAACTCTTCCATGATATTTAAAACCTGATCTATCAAATGATATTTTTTTTATATTTTTTTTTAAAGATCGTTCAGCTATTATTTTGCCAACAATATAAGCTGCAGAAATATTACCAGTATATTTTAAATTATTGTTGATATATTTTTCTAAAGTAGAAGCAGATACTAATACTTTATTAGGATTGTGCATTATTATTTGAGCATATATATGTCTAGAACTACGATGAACTACTAACCTAATATTTTTTGAGTTTTTTATTTTATTTCTATATTTAACGCATCTTTTCAAACGAGATATTTTTTTATTTTTAAATGTTTTCATATTATTTCTTTTTAGCCTCTTTAAGATTTATTTTTTCATTATAATATCTTACGCCTTTACCTTTATAAGGTTCAGGTAATCTATAAAACCTTAAGTTAGCTGCTGTTTGTCCTATTAATTGTTTATCAAATCCTTTTAACTTTATATCTGTTGCAGAAGTTATTTCAGCAGAAACACCTTCAGGTAATTTATATATAATATTATGAGAAAGTCCTAAAGATATATTCATAACATTTTTATTTGTAATTGATGCTTTATAACCAACACCAACTAATTTTAATTTTTTTGTAAAACCATTAGTTAATCCAACAATCATAGAATTAACAATAGAACGTGATGTGCCTGCTTGTTTCCAAGCTTCTTTGCATTTTTCTGAAACATCAAATGTAAGAATATTAGATTTTTTAAATATTTTTACTAATCTGTGAATTGTTAATTTCATTTTCCCATTAACATTTTTAACTAATATTTCATTGCTATTTAAGTTAACAAAAACATTTTTAGGAATTATAATAGGCGATTTAGCAACACGAGACATTTTTTCTCCAATTAAGAAACGTAACAAATTATTTCGCCACCAACTTTTAATTTACGAGCTAATTTATCTGTTAATATACCTTTTGATGTAGATATTATAACAATTCCTAACCCATTTAGTACTTTAGGAATATCGTTATATTTTTTGTAAACTCTTAAACTAGGTTTACTAATTCGTGTTATCTTATCAATAACACCTTTTCCTTGATAATATTTTAAAAACACTTTAATTTTTTTTTTTTGAAATCCTATAACTTTATAATATTTAATATATCCTTCTTTTTGTAATAATTTTAAAATCATTTGCTTTATTTTCGAAAAATAAAATAATACAAAAATCTTATTAGCGAATTGACCATTACGTATACACGTAATCATATCAGATACTGGATCTTGTAAACTCATATATAACCTCATAAATATAATTTTTGTGACACATTAATAATCTTTACCAGCTGGATTTTTTTAAACCTGGTATTTCACCTCTCATTGCAGCTTCTCTAAATTTGATACGACTCATACCAAACTTTCTTAAAAAAGCATGAGGTCTTCCAGTCTTAAAACATCTATTTCTTTGACGAGATCTACTTGAATCTCTAGGTAAACTTTGAAGTTTTAATACAGCCTTCCATCTTTCTTTTTGTTTAATTTTCATATTAGATATAATATTTTTAAGTTTTTTTCTTTTCTCAAAAAACTTTAATGCTAATTTTTTCCTTTTTTTTTCTCTTTCTTTCATAGATTGCTTAGCCATAAATTACCTTTATTTATTTACGAAATGGGAAATTGAATAATGATAATAAATCATAACCTTCTTGATTAGATAAAGCTGTAGTTGTTATTGAAATATCTAATCCTCTTATTTTATCTATTTTTTCATAATTAATTTCAGGGAAAATGATTTGTTCTTTTATACCAATATTATAATTACCTTTACCGTCAAATGATTTTCTAGAAAAACCACGGAAATCTCTAATACGAGGTATAGCAATATTTATTAATTTATCTAAAAAATCCCATTGTCTTTTTTTTCTTAAAGTTACTTTACATCCAATAGGATAATTTTTACGTATTTTAAAACCAGCTATAGATTTTCTAGACTTAGTTATTAATGGTTTTTGACCTGAAATAAGAGATAAATCATTATTTGCTTTTTCTAACTTTTTTTTGTCTAAAGCTCCAACACCTAAACCAATATTTATTGTAATTTTTATTATTTTAGGTACTTGCATAACAGATGTATATTTTCTCTTAATCATCATTTTTTTTATAACTGTAGATTTAAAATACTTATATAATCTAGACATTATAAACACTCCTAATTTAATTATTGCAATATTTCACCATTAGATTTTAAAAAACGTATTTTTTTATTATTTTCAAATTTAAAACCTATACGATCAGCTTTATTTGTTATTTTATTTAAAATAGCAACATTAGAAATGTTAATTGGTAACTCTTTTTTTAAAATACAACCTTTTTGATTTTTAGAAGGTATCGGTTTTTGATGTTTTTTAACTATATTTATTCCTTCAACTAAAATTTTATTATTATTCAAAATTTTAATTACTTTTCCTTTTTTACCTTTATCTTTACCAGTTAAAACTATAACTTGATCGTGCTTTCTAATTTTTAAAGACATTTCATTCACCTGTATTAGTACTATAATACTTCTGGGGCTAAAGATACAATACGCATAAATTTATCTATTCTTAATTCTCTAGTTACAGGGCCAAAAATACGAGTTCCTATGGGTTGTTCATTATTATTTAATAAAACACATGCATTGGTATCAAAACGTATTAATGATCCATCATTTCTTTTTACTCCTTTTTTACTTCTTACTATGACAGCTTTTAAAACATCTCCTTTTTTTACTTTACTTCTAGGTATTGCTTCTTTAACAGCAATTTTAATTATATCTCCAATATATGCATATCTACGACGAGAGCCACCTAATACTTTGATACACATTGCACTTCTAGCTCCAGAATTATCAGCAATATTTAATATAGTTTGTTCTTGTATCATATTTTTAACTCAATTTTTAATTTAATTAATGAAAATTATTATAACATTACTTAATATGTAACGATATAAAAACAAACAGCTAATAGATCTGTTTGTTTTATATTATAAAATGATAATATATAACATAATTAATAACTATTTTATCTTTTCAATATTTTAACTAATTTCCATGATTTTTTTTTGGACATCGGACGACATTCGCAAATTTCTACAATATCACCTTTTAAACATTCATTTTTCTCGTCATGAATATGTAATTTAGTAGTTTTTTTTATAAATTTACTATATATAGGATGTTTGATAAATCTAGATATAGCAACTACTGATGTTTTATGCATTTTATTACTAATTATTTTACCTTTTAAAGTTTTTTTTTTAATCATTATGTATAAACACCTAATTATTTTTATGCAAAAAAGTTTTTAATCTAGCAATTTTTCGACGAACTGTTTTTAATAAATGAGTTTTTTCTAATTTTCTAGCATTGTGTTGAATTTTTAAATTAAATTTTTCTCTTAATAATTTTTTCAATTTTGTATTAATAAGTTCATAATTTTTATCATTAATTTTGTTTTTTTTCATATTTTCTAACTACAAATAAAGTTCTAATAGGTAATTTAGATGAAGCTTTTTTAAAAGCTTCACGAGATGACATTTCTGATATACCATCTATTTCATATAAAATTTTTCCAGGTTGTATTAAAGAAACCCAATATTCAACATTTCCTTTACCTTTACCCATACGTACTTCTAAAGGTTTTTGTGTAATAGGTTTGTCAGGAAATATTCTTATCCATATTTTACCTTGACGTTTAATAAATCTAGATATAACTCTACGAGCAGATTCGATTTGACGAGAAGTTAATCTTCCTCTATCTATAGCTTTTAAACCAAAAGATCCAAAAATTACTTTAGTACCGACAGAAGCTAAACCACGGTTACGTCCTTTATGCATTTTTCTAAATTTAGTTTTTTTTGGTTGTAACATAATTAATATTCTCTTAATTTTCTATTATTTCTTTGATATCTTTTGGAATGTATGAAAGGTTTTTCTAAATTATTAATTACCGAAGACATACCATCCAATATTTCACCTTTAAATATCCATACTTTTACTCCAATTATTCCATAAGTAGTTTTTGCTTTTGAAGTACTATATTCTATATTAGCTCTTAAAGTATGTAAAGGAACTCTACCTTCCCTATACCATTCATTACGTGCTATTTCAGATCCTCCCAATCTTCCACTTACTTCCACTTTTATTCCCAAAGCTCCATGTCTCATAGCATTTTGCACAGCTCTTTTCATAGCTCTTCTAAACATTATTCTACGTTCTAATTGTGATTTGATATTATCTGAAACTAATTTTGCGTCTAATTCTGGTTTTCTTATTTCAAAAATATTTATTTGAGTTGTTACACCAGTGATTTTAGATACAGATAATCTTAATTTTTCTACATCTTCTCCTTTTTTACCTATTACAATACCAGGTCTAGAAGTATATATAGTAACTCTTATACTTTTTGATGGTCTTTCAATAACAATTCTTGATACAGAAGCTTTAGATAATTTTTTTTTTAAAAAATTTCTTACTTTAAAATCACTGTTTAAATAGTTTGCAAAATTTTTAGTATTTGCAAACCAAATAGAATCCCATGATTTAATAATACCTATTCTCATACCATGTGGATGTACTTTTTGACCCATTAATAATATTCTCCATATATAATTTTTACTACTATGAAACAACTACAGTTATATGACTAGTACGTTTTAAAATTCTATCAGCTCTGCCTTTAGAGCGAGGCATGGTTCTTTTCATAGAAGGTCCTTCATTAACAAATATTTTAGAAATTTTTAATGTATCTATATCCATTCCATTATTATGTTCAGCATTAGCTATTGCTGATTCTAATACTTTTTTAATTAATACAGCTGATTTCTTATTGGAATTGTTTAAAATTTTTAAAGCATCTTCTATTTTTTTACCTCTTATTATATTAGCTAATAAACGTATTTTTTGAGCAGAAGATTTTGCCCTTATGTATGTTGCTATAGATTCCATATAATTTTTTAAACCTTATTATTTTTTATTTTATTTTTTATTAACCTTTTTATCAATTGAATGACTTCTATATGTTCTGGTAATAGCAAATTCTCCCAATTTATGACCAACCATTTCATCAGTGATAAATATAGGTATATGATGTTTACCATTATGAACAGATATTGTTAACCCAATCATATTAGGGATAATAGTAGATCTTCGAGACCAAGTTTTTATAGGTTTTCTATCTTTTGTTTTTAAAGCTTTAGTTATTTTTTTTAATAAGCTAAGATCTATATAAGGACCTTTTTTAAGAGATCTAGGCATATTTTTTCTCCAAAAATAAATAATTAATGTTTACGATGACGTATAATAAATTTTTCTGTTCTTTTATTTTTACGTGTTTTTTTACCCTTAGTTTTCAAACCCCAAGGAGATACTGGATGTTTACCAAAGTTTCTACCTTCACCACCACCATGAGGATGATCAATTGGATTCATAGCTGTACCTCTTACTGTAGGTCTAATCCCTCTCCATCTTGAAGCTCCAGCCTTTCCTAATACAATCAACATATGTTTAGCATTTCCTATTTCACCAATAGTTGCTCTGCAAGAAGATGCTATTTTTCTTATTTCTCCTGATCTCAATCTTAATGTTACATATTTTTTTTCATTAGAAATTATTTGTACATAACTACCTGCTGATCGAGCTATTTGACCTCCTTTTCCTGGTTTTATTTCTATATTATGAACTGTTGTTCCCACAGGTATTTTTTTCATAGGTAAAGCATTACCAATTTTTATTGGAACATTATTACCTGATATAATTTTATCTCCAATTTTTATATCTTTAGGTGCTAAAATATAATTTCTTAATCCATTCTTATATAATATTAAAGCAATATTTGCCGAACGATTTGGGTCATATTCTATTCTTTCTACAATAGCATTGACATTATCTATGTTTCTTTTAAAATCAATAATTCTATATAGTCTTTTATGTCTTTTACCAATATGACGAGTAGTTATACGACCTTTGTTATTTCTACCGCCAGTTTTATTGTTTCTTTTAACTAAAGATGAAAATGGTGGACCTTTATATAATTTTTTATTTGATAATTTTATTACATGTCTACGTCCAGGAGAAGTAGGCTTGCATTTTATAATCGTCATAATTTATATTATATTCCTAATATTAATTAATTTGTAATATTCATAAAATCTTTGTTTTGATTTTTTGATAAAGTAATATAAGCTTTTTTCCATTTACTATACTTTGTACGTTTATTTTTGTTATTTGTTAATTTTTTTTTAACAATTAAAGTATTTATTTTTATAACATTTACATTAAATATTTTTTTAATAGATTTTTTTATTTGATCTTTCGTACATTTTCTTTTAACTTTTATTGTCAAAACATTAGACTTTTTCATAATAATTGATGATTTTTCTGAAATATGAGATCCAAATAATATATCAAAAGATTTTTCTTTATTAATCATGATAATTTATCCTCAATTTTTTTTAACGCATTTGTAGTAATAACTACTTTTTTAAACTTTATCAGATTAACTGGGTTAATACAAAAAACAGATACAACATCAATATTATATAAATTTCTAGCAGCTAAAAGTAAATTATTATCTAGAAATTCTGTTATAATTAAAGCATTATTAATATTAAAAAAACTTAATTTTTTAATTAAAATTTTTGTTTTTGGATAATTAATTGTAAA
The DNA here is from genome assembly GCF_039405155.1 of Buchnera aphidicola (Taiwanaphis decaspermi). Lineage (GTDB taxonomy): Bacteria > Pseudomonadota > Gammaproteobacteria > Enterobacterales > Enterobacteriaceae > Buchnera_M > Buchnera_M aphidicola_B. Next base: position 391,744 of record NZ_CP135049.1, read on the forward strand.
TTTATTAAAAATTATTAACCTATTTTTACGCACTAATTCAGAAAAAATTATCTTTAATGTTTTTTTATACATTTTTTTATTTATTTTTCTTACATAGTTTTTATTTCTAGCAGCAAAAGTTACTCCTCCTGAACGCCATATAGGGCTTTGAAAAGAACCAGCTCTAGCTTTACCAGTTCCTTTTTGCCTCCAAGGTTTTTTACCTGAACCTTTTACTTCACTTCTATTTTTTTGAGATTTAGTTCCTTGACGACCAGAATTGATATATGTTGTGATAACTTGGTGTATTAAAGAACTATTAAAATTGCAACCAAAAACATATTTAGATAACTTAATATTTTTATTAGTTAAATCTAATAATTTTAATTCCATAAATTATATTCCTATATATTTTTGACAGATTGTCTAATAATAACATTATTACCACAAAATCCAGGTATTGAACCTTTAATAATAATAAGTTCTTTTTTTATATTTATTTTTACAATCTTAAGATTTTGTATAGTTACTTTATGATTTCCTAGATGACCAGACATTTTTTTTCCTTTAAAAACTCTTCCTGGAGTTTGATTTTGACCTATAGAACCAGGAGCTCGATGAGATAAAGAATTACCATGGCTAGCATCTTGCATACTAAAATTCCATCTTTTTACAGTTCCAGCAAAACCTTTACCTTTCGAAATTCCTGTAATATCTACTTTGTTAATATCATTAAATATATCAACACCTATATTTTGACCTTCATAAAATTTTGTATTATCTAAGTTTTTAAACTCCCATAATCCTATACCAGGTGTAACTCCGTGTTTTTTATAATGACCAATAATAGATTTATTAATCTTTTTGTTTTTCTTGATACTACTAGTTGTAATTTGAATAGTATTACAAACATTTTGTGGAGTATTTTTTACTTGAACTACTCTATTTTTAAATATTTGTATTACAGTAACAGGAATAGAAATTCCTTTTTTATTAAAAATACGTGTCATTCCTATTTTTTTACCAACTAAACCAATCATGTTAAAAACCCTTTTAGCAATTTAACCTAAACTAATTTGTACATCTACACCAGCTGCTAAATCTAACCGCATTAATGCATCTACTGTTTTTTCTGTAGGTTTTACAATATCTATAATACGTTTATGAGTACGTATTTCATATTGATCTCTAGCATCTTTGTTAACGTGTGGAGAAATTAATATTGTAAATTTTTCTGTTTTTGTTGGTAACGGAATTGGACCTCTAACTTGAGCTCCAGTTCTTTTAGCTGTATCTACTATTTCAGTAGTTGACTGATCAATTAAACGATGGTCAAAAGCTTTAAGATTAATTCTAATCCTTTGGTTCTGCATATCCCAGAACTCCAATTATGTAAAATGAAAAAAATTCATTAAAAAATAAAATCAAAATTGATTAATTTTCAATAAAAATAGTTTTATTAACATGTTAAAAAATAAAAAAATAAAATAATTAATTATTTAGTTAATATATATATATTATTAAATATATTTAAACGAAATTAAATTAAATATATTAAAAAAAAATACATATTAAAATTTTACAAAATAGCACTTTTATAGTGCTATTTAATAAGATAATTTTAATATAAAAAATAATTAATTAATTACTTTAGTTACTATACCAGCTCCAACGGTACGACCACCTTCTCTAATAGCAAATCTCAATCCATTTGACATAGCTATAGGATGAATTAAATTTACTGTCATTTTAATATTATCACCAGGCATAACCATTTCAACGTTTTCTGGTAACTCTATAGAACCAGTAACATCTGTAGTACGAAAATAAAATTGAGGTTTATATCCTTTAAAAAAAGGAGTATGTCTACCACCTTCTTCTTTAGATAATACATATACTTCAGCATCAAATTTTAAATGAGGATTAATAGTTCCTGGTTTTGATAATACTTGACCTCTTTCTATATCCTCTCTTTTAATACCTCTTAATAAAATACCTACGTTTTCACCAGCTCTACCTTCATCTAATAATTTTCTAAACATTTCAACACCAGTACAAGTAGTTTTTGTTGTTTTTTTAATACCAACAATTTCTACTTCTTCACCTAATTTAATTACTCCACTTTCTACACGACCAGTTACAACCGTACCTCTACCAGAGATAGAAAATACATCTTCTATAGGTAATAAAAAAGGTTGATCAATAGCTCTTACAGGTGTAGGAATATATTTATCTAAACAATTTGATAAATCAATAATTTTTGATTCCCAAGATGCTTCATTATCTAAAGCTTTTAAAGCTGAACCTCTTATTATAGGAGTTTTATCTCCTGGAAAATCATATTGTGTTAATAAATCTCTGACTTCCATTTCAACTAATTCTAATAACTCTTCATCATCAACCATATCACATTTATTTAAAAAAACAATTATATATGGAACTCCTACTTGCCTAGCTAATAAAATATGCTCTCTTGTTTGAGGCATAGGACCATCTGTAGCTGCTACAACTAAAATAGCACCATCCATTTGAGCAGCTCCTGTTATCATATTTTTGATATAATCAGCATGACCAGGACAATCAACGTGAGCATAATGTCTAGATAGAGTATCATATTCAACATGAGATGTATTAATAGTGATACCCCTTTCTTTTTCTTCTGGAGCATTATCTATTTGATCGAAAGCAAAAGCTGAACCACCATATTTTTTAGAAAGAACCGTTGTAATAGCAGATGTTAAAGTAGTTTTACCATGATCAACATGTCCTATAGTACCAACATTAATATGAGGTTTTAAACGTTCAAATTTTTTTTTAGACATAAATTATTTCCTTAATTATAAATGTGTTTTATTTTATTCGAGATTCTATGATATTCTTTGAAATATTATTAGGAGCTTCATTATATTTTGAAAATTCCATAGAATAAGAAGCTCTTCCTTGAGTTTGAGATCTTAAATTAGTAGCATAACCAAACATTTCAGATAAAGGAACAGAAGCAGTAACTATTCTACCTATATGTAAGGAATTTTCCATTCCTGTAATAATACCTCTTCGACGATTTAAATCACCTATTACATCTCCCATATATTCTTCTGGGGTTTCTACTTCAACTTTCATTATTGGTTCTAATATCGTAGGATTGGCTATTTTAAAAGCTTTTTTGAATGCTATTGAAGCTGCTAATTTAAAAGCTATTTCAGATGAGTCAACATCATGATATGAACCAAAGTGCAATCTTATACCAATATTAACAACAGGATAACCAGCTAGCGGACCAGATTTTAATTGATCTTTAAAACCTTTATCAATAGCAGATATGTATTCTCCAGGTATTACACCTCCTTTTATTTCATTTAAAAAAATATAACTTTCATTATCTGGTTCTATAGGAAACATATCAATTAATACATGACCATATTGTCCTCTTCCTCCAGATTGTTTGATGTGTTTACCTTCAATATCATTAACTCTATTTCTAATTGTTTCTCTATAAGATACTTGAGGATTACCTATATTTGAATCTACTCCAAATTCTCTTTTCATTCTATCAATAATAATTTCTAAATGTAATTCACCCATGCCTGATATAATGGTTTGATTAGATTCTTTATCTGTTGAAACTTTAAATGAAGGATCTTCTTTTGCTAATCTAATTAATGCAATACCCATTTTTTCTTGATCAACTTTAGTTTTTGGTTCAACAGCAATAGAAATAACTGGTTCTGGAAACTCTATTTTTTCTAAAATTATAGGATTAGAAACACTACATAATGTGTCTCCAGTAGTAACGTTTTTTAAACCTATTGCTGCAGCAATATCTCCAGCTCTTACTTCTTTTATTTCTTCTTTTTTATTAGCATGCATTTGTACTATTCTACCAATTCTTTCTTTATTGTACTTTATTGGATTTAATATTGTGTCTCCTGATTTAACTATTCCTGAATAAACTCTAAAAAAAGTAAGATTTCCAACAAATGGATCTGTAGATATTTTAAAAGCTAAAGCTGAAAAATGTTCTTCATCAGAAGTAGCACGATATACAAAAGATTTACTTTTTAATTTATTATGTCCTTTTACAGATTGTACATCTATAGGAGATGGTAAATAATCAATGATTGCATCTAATAATGACTGAATTCCTTTGTTTTTGAAAGCTGAACCACAAGTTACTAAAACAATTCTATTGTTTAAAGAACTATTTCTTAAAGATAATTTAATTTCTTTTTTTGTTATTTTTTTTCCATTTAAATATTTTTCTGTAAGCACTTCATCAAATTCAGCAGCATATTCAATTAATTTTTGATTCCATTTTTTTGAAATTTCTAAAAATTTTTCTGGTATTTTTGTATATGTAAATGTAATACCATTATCTTTTTCAGACCATTGAATTGCTTTCATAGTTAATAAATCTATTATTCCTTTAAAATTATTTTCCTTACCCATAGGTATCTGAATTGGTACAGGTATAGATCCAAGTTTACTTTTAATTTGTTTTAAAACTTTAAAAAAATTTGCACCCATTCTGTCCATTTTATTCACAAATGCTATTCTAGGAACTTTATATTTATTAGCTTGTCTCCATACAGTTTCTGATTGAGGTTGAACACCACCAACAGCACAATAAACCATAACTACACCATCTAAAACTCTCATGGATCTTTCTACTTCTATAGTAAAATCTACATGACCTGGCGTATCAATAATATTAATTCGATGTGACGGAAATTGTTTAAACATTCCAGACCAAAAAGTTGTAGTAGATGCAGAAGTAATAGTTATACCTCTTTCTTGTTCTTGAGCCATCCAATCCATAGTGGCAGCACCATCATGAACTTCACCTATTTTATGATTTACTCCAGTATAAAATAAAATTCTTTCAGTTGTAGTTGTTTTTCCAGCATCTATATGAGCACTTATACCTATATTTCTATAGTGTATAATAGGTGTTGTACGAGACATTTAAATCCTTACATTTAATATAACAAGATGTGTACGTTGTTTTAATTATATTGTGCTAAAAAAAATAATCACCATCTATAATGTGCAAAAGCTTTATTAGCTTCAGCCATACGATGAACTTCTTCTTTTTTTTTAACAGCATTACCTTTATTATTTAATGCATCTAATAGTTCATTTGTTAATCTTATAGACATAGATTTATCTGATCTTTTTCTTGCTGAAGATACGATCCATCGCATAGCTAATGCGTTTCTTCTAACCATTCTAACTTCAACAGGAACTTGATAAGTAGACCCACCAACTCTTCTAGATTTTACTTCTACAGTAGGTTTTACATTTTCTAAAGCATGTTTAAAAGATTCTAACTCATTTTTTTTAGTTTTTTTAGATAAATTAATTAAAGCATAATAAACTATTTTTTCAGCAATAGATTTCTTCCCATCAACCATTAAAATATTTATAAACTTAGCTAATAATTTGGAAGAAAATTTTGGATCTTTTAATATTTTACGACTACCTATAACATGACGACGTGGCATATTAAATCCTTTATAATTAGTTTAATATTAAAAATATGTAATGTTATTTTAAATATTAAATATTTTAAAAACTATTTTTTATTTTTTTTAACTCCATATTTAGATCTAGATCTTTTTCGATCTTTTACACCAGCACAATCTAAAGCACCTCTAACTACATGATATCTAACACCAGGTAAATCTTTAACTCTACCTCCTCTTATCAAAATAACTGAATGCTCTTGTAAGTTATGACCTTCTCCTCCTATATAAGCGGTAACTTCAAAACCATTAGTTAATCTTACACGACAAACTTTACGTAAAGCAGAATTTGGTTTTTTAGGAGTAGTAGTATATACTCTTATGCATACTCCTCTTTTTTGAGGACATGATCCTAAAGCAGGAACATTACTTTTAGATTTTTTTTTGATTCTAGACTTTCTAACTAATTGATTTATAGTAGACATCATTACTCCAAATAATTTCAACAAATCAAAAAATAATTTTACCAAGAAATTGATTTTGAATGTTTTATTGTTAATTTAACAAATTCGTAATAATTAATTAATTTTATTTTTTTTGATATTTTATTTTTAATTCCTCTAGCATAAACGTCATTTTTTAATACATATAATTTAGCTGGACATTTTAAAAATTTTTCTAAAAAAATATTATTTTTAATAACAGATATAACACTATCTTGCAAAAATAATAAATCATCAGAAATTCTAATCATACTCAACAACAAATTTATATCAGTATCAAAAGGTGATTTAATCAAAATATGTAACATTATTGATTTTACTTAAAAAGTTATTATGTTATTATAATTATTTAATTTATTTAATAAATCTTTGTTGTTTAAAATATTAACATTTAAAAAAAAATTTTTTTTGCAAGTACTAATTCCTCTAATTTTTAAAGAATTTAAACAAACAAAAAAGTTTTTGATGTCATATAACGATAATATTTTAAATGCAGAACAATAATTTTTCGATAAAATATGATTTGGTTTTTGATGTTTTATTAATTGGAATACTCCATCACCTATAAAAAATAAAGAAATATTTTTTATAGCACAAGTGATGGATAAAACAATATCTAAACCTTCTCTACTCATGCTATTTCCGTGAGGTATTTTTTTAAATATAAAAGCTATAGATTTCATTTTTTAAAATTGTATTATACGATCAGAATTTATTATAAAAAAAGACAATGCCATCGATCCTATAAATTTAAAACCATGATGAAAATTATTTATATTTTTCTTTTTTTTGTTATCGAGATAAGATAATATACCTCTTCTCATACATGCCGAAGCACAAACATTTAATTTAAAACCAAATTTATTACTTAACTTATACCATTTATTAACTAAATTATATTCATCATTTGATGATTTTACAAAAAAGTTAGAATTTTGAACACCATCTGCAAAAAAAAACACTCCATATATTTTGTTTTTAGATGATAATAAAGTTTTTGCAAATAAGAAAGCTGTACTAGAATTTTGTGTTCCATATGGAGGACCAGAAACTATTATAGAAAATGTATGCAAAAAAAATCTCTTTTTAATATACAGTTAAATTATTTTTATTAAATTAATTATATTGGAATATAAATATAAAATCAAATATTAAATTGTTATAAAAATCACATATATAAAAAAATAAAAAATTATATAAAAATATCTTATGTACATTAATATTTTGCATGTTATAATTTAATTTATATCAAAAAATATTTGAATATAATATTAATTTTTTTATAAAACTATAATATAAAAAATATTTAAACAAATAAAAATGAAAATTTATATTTTGGAATAAATAAAATGATAATTAATAAAAAAAATTCACTAACTTTTATTAGTTTTTTATCTTATGCTTTTACTGGAGCTTTAGTTATTGTTACAGGTATAATTATAAATCAAGTGTCTGAATATTTCCAAATACCTTTATATAAAGCTGGAAATATTTTTAGTTTTTTAAATACTGGGATATTATGTTCTATATTTTTAAACTCATGGATGACAAATAATTTAAAAATAAAAAAACAACTAATATATAACTTCATATTAGTATTAATATCTATAATTTGTATTATTAAATGTCATAATATAAAAATATTTTCATTAAGCTTATTTGTATTAGGAATAGTTAGTGGAATAACTATGTCTATAGGTACATTTCTTATAACATATTTATATAATGATAAAAAAAGAGCTGCAAAAATATTATTAACTGATTCATTTTTTAGTATTTCAGGAATAATTTTTCCTTTAATAACAAATTTTTTATTAAATAAAAAAATCATATGGTATTGGATTTATGTAATAATTGCTATTATATATTTAAAAATTTTTATATTAACTGTAACTACAAAATTTCCTGTTATAAAAAAGTTTGGTTTAATCAAAAAAACACAAATAAAATTATCAAATATTAATATTATTTATATATTGTTAGGAGCATTGTTATATATATTAGGTCAATTAAGTTTTATATCATGGATACCAGAATATACAAATAAAATATTAGGTATTAAAATACAATATAGTGCTAAAATTATTAGTACTTTTTGGTTTTCTTATATGATAGGAATGTGGTTTTTTAGTTTTTTAATAAAATATTTTGATTTATATAAAATAACTACTTTTTTAATTGGTACATCAACAATTATAATGTATATAATAATTCATATAAAAAATATTATTTATTTAAAAATTTTGGTTATGATTTTAGGTTTTTTTTCTAGTGCAATTTATAGTAATATGATTACTATCGCATCAATGCAAAATAAATTTTTATCTCCACAATTAGTAAATTTAGTGTTAACTTTTGGAACAATTGGATCAATGTTAAGTCTTGTAGTTACTAGTAAAATAATACATAATTTTGGTTTATATGCTATTTTAAAATTTTCAAATTTATTATATTTAATAGTATTTTTTTTATTTTTTATTATTCAATTAAAAAGAAAATAATATTTATTTAATTATATTCATACATTCAAATATTTTTTTCATAGTTATCTTAGCTATACATCGAGCCTTTTTTGCACCATTTTTTAATATTTGTTTTAAAAAAAATTCGTTTTTTCTATATTTTAAATAATCAATTTTTATATTTTTTATAAGTTTATTTATTTCTTTATATACTTGTAGTTTAAAATCATTATATGAAGAATTTTTAAACATTAATTCTATATCTTCTATATTTTTATTAGTTAAACAAGAAAAAATATTTATCAAATTAGAAATTCCAGGTTTATTTTTATTATCATATTTAATAATAGGTGGGTTATCAGAATCAGTTTTAGCTTTTTTTATTTTTAAATATAAAGATTTTTCTTCTTCTAGTAAAAATATAGATCCATTATTATTAAAATCTGATTTAGACATTTTTTTAGTTGGATCAACTAAAGATTTAATTTTATAACCATTCTTAGATGTATGATAAGTAGGTATAGTAAATATTTTACCGTAATTCTTATTAAATCTTTTTGCAATATTACAAGTAAATTCTAAATGTTGTAATTGATCTTGTCCTACAGGAACAATGTTGGATTGATATAACAATATATCTGCTGCCATTAAAATAGGATAATTTAAAATACCAGCATTTATGTTATTTTTTCGATATGTGATTATTTTATTTTTAAATTGTATCATACGTTTTAATTCTCCAAAATATGAATAACAATTTAACAACCAAAATAATTCTGTATGTTCATGTACATGAGACTGAACAAAAATAATACTTTTGTCAGGATTAATACCACAAGATAAATATAAAGCTATTGTATCTAATACTCTATCATATAAAGAAGAGTTATTATTTTTATTTTGTATCGTTGTTATAGCATGTAAATCAGTTATACAATAAATACATTGATTATTATTTTGCAACTTAACCCATTCTCGTAAAACACCTATGTAGTTTCCTAACGTTAAATTTCCTGTTGGTTGTATACCACTAAATATAATAGAATATATATTTTTCATTTATCAATTTACTCTTTGAAAAAAAATTAAATATCAATTAAATAAATATTAATTAACAAAAACATGATGTACTTTTTCTAAAACATGTCTTATATTTGTAATAGCTTCTTTATAATTTTTGTAAGAAAATATTCCAGAACCTATAACAAATATATTTGCTCCTGATAAAGCTATATCAGCAATATTGTTAATATTAATGCCTCCATCTACTTCTAATAATATATTGTGTATACTATTATCAATTTTTTGACGTACTTCTCTTATTTTAGATAGAGTAGAAGTTATAAATTTTTGACCTCCCATACCAGGATTAACAGACATTAGCAATATTAAATCTAATTTATCCATAACATAATCTAAATAATTTAAAGGAGTGGATGGGTTAAATACAAGACCAGCTTTACATCCGTTATTTTTTATTAAATTTATGGTTTTATCTATATGTTCAGTTGCTTCTGGATGAAAACTAATAAAACTTGCACCAGCTTTTGCAAAATAAGGTATTAGATTATCAACTGGTTTAACCATAAGATGAACTTCTATAGGAGCTGTAATGTTATATTTTCTCAAAGATTTTAAAACCATAGGACCCATTGTTAAATTAGGAACGTAATGATTATCCATTACGTCAAAATGTATAATATCACCTCCAGCTAATAAAACATTAGAAGTTTCTTCCCCTAAACGTGCAAAATCAGCAGATAAGATAGAAGGAGCTAATAAAAAATTTTTCATACTTAAATTCCAATATAAAATATATACAATTTTTTTTAAGTTGATAATATTAAATAAAAATTAATTATAACATTAATTTTTAATAATTAAATTAATATTAATAACAATGTTAATAATTATGTTGTTTAGCTTTGTTAATAGCTGAAATAATTATTTTTTTGTCTGATATGTTTACTAATTTTACTTCACCTATTTTGGTAGGTATAACCATTCTCAATGTATCATAGGATGTTTTTTTATCTCTGATCATATATTTTAAATAATCATTTGGATACATATTATTAGGACCTTTAATTGGCAATTTAACTTTTTTTATAAGTTTAATAATATTTTTAGTATATTTGTGTTCTAATATATTTAATTCTTCACCTGTATAAGCAGCCATAATAATACCTGCTGATACAGCTTCTCCATGTAACCATTTACCATATCCTAAATAAGATTCTATAGCATGACCATAAGTATGACCTAAATTTAATAAAAACCTATCTTTTTTTTCCTTTTCGTCATTTTCAATTATTTTAGATTTTATGATACAACATTTTTTTATGCAATAAGACATATATTTAAAATCTAAAGATATTAATTTATCTATATTTTTTTTTAACCAATAAAAAAAACTTTCATCAAAAGCTATTGCATACTTAATAACTTCTGCAAGACCTGATAATAATTCTTTGTAAGGTAATTTATTTAAGAATTCTAAATCTACTAATACACAAGATGGTTGCCAAAAAGATCCAATCATATTTTTACCTAGAATATGATTTACACCTGTTTTACCTCCTATAGAAGCATCTACTTGAGATAATAATGTTGTTGGTATTTGAATAAAATTTATTCCTCTTTGATATATAGACGCAACAAAACCAGTAATATCCCCAATAACTCCTCCTCCTAAAGCTATTAAAATACTTTTTCTATCATATGATAATTCTAATAATTTAGTTATTATAGTATTTACATATTTTAATTTTTTATACTTTTCTCCATCTGGTAGTACAATTTTATTGGTAATTGCGTTTAATTTAGATAAAAAACAAATTATTTTTTTTTTCCATAAATTATCAACAGTAACGTTTGTAATCAACATAATTTTAGTTTTTCTTTTAATAGAAAAAAATTTTTTATTCAAATTTAATAATTTATAATCAATATTTATTAAGTAACTTCTGTTTTTCAAATTTATTTTTATATTTTTCATTATTACAAAACACCATATATATATTAAATATTAATAATTATAAATTATTTTTTTCCAAAAATTTTATAATTTGTTTAGACACCAATTTTGCACTATTATTGTTAGTACTAATAGTAATATCTGATATTTCTTCATATAGAGAATTTCTTTTCAATGCTAAATTTTCAAAAATTTTACGTGTAGGAATGTTTTCTTTTAATAATAAAGGTCTATTTTTATCTCTTTTTGTTCTTTCTAATTGTTTATCAATTGTTGTAGTTAAATAAACAACTATTCCTCTTGCAGATAACTTATTTCTATTGTTTGTAGATTCTACAGATCCTCCTCCTGTTGCTAATATTATTCCTTTTTTTTTTGTTAATTCTTCTATTATTTTAATTTCTCTATTGCGAAATCCTTTTTCTCCTTCAACATCGAAAACCCAACTAATATCAGCACCTGTTCTTTTTTCAATTTCTCTATCAGAATCATAAAATTCTATGTTTAATAATTTAGATAATTGACGTCCTATAGTACTTTTCCCTGCTCCCATTGGTCCTATAAGAAAAATGTTTCTTTTTTCTGCCATATGCATTTTACGTATATATTATAATAGTTAATGAAAAACCAACATAATTAAATGTTGGAATATATTTATTTTTAATAAATTATTAAATAATAATTTATTAAAAATATTTAGTATTTAAAGATATTTGTTAATATATCAAAGAAATATTCATTATTAAATATAAATATTATTTAGTATTACATTACTTTACATTTTTTTTTATATATAATATTATGTAATATAATAAAAAAGTTACAAAAATTAATATAATAAAAATATTTTATTAGGTGAGATGTCTGAGAGGATTAAAGAACACGTCTGGAAAATGTGTATACTGTAAAAGGTATCGAGGGTTCGAATCCCTCTCTCACCTTTAAAAATAAAAAAAAATATTTAAATAGTAATAGATTCTAAAGCAATTTTTATCATTTCGTTAAAGCTACTAACTCTATCTTTGCTTGGTATTTTTATATTAACATTACCTATAATATCAGATACTGTACATATAGATATTGCTTTCATCCCCATTTCTATTGCTGTTGAATAAATTCCAGATGTTTCCATGTCAACACCTAAAATATTATATTTATTCATGAGTTTTAAAAAATGTTTTGAATCATTATAAAATAAATCAGTTGAAAAAATATTTCCAATTTTACATTTTATATTTAACATTTCTGATGATCTTACTATATTATTTAGCATTTCAAAATTAGCTACTGCAGAAAAATCATAATTATTAAATTTAATTCTGTTTACCATAGAATCTGTAGAAGCTCCTGTTACGATAATAATATCACGTAATTTAATATTTTTAGACGTAGAACCACATGTGCCTACTCTGATAATTTTTTTTACTTTATAATATTTTGATAGTTCTGTCACATATAATATGCTGGAAGGAATACCAATACCATGAGACATAACAGAAACTAATTTATTTTTATATTCTCCAGTATAACCAAACATACATCTTGTATTATTAATTTCTCGTATATTACTTAAAAAGTTTTTTGCTATATATTTAGATCTCAAAGGATCACCAGAAATAATTACTGTGTCTGAGAATTCTCCTATTTTAGCGTTTATATGAGGAGTATACATATTTTTCTTAAATTCCTTAATTATTATGTTAAATTAATATTATACAAAATAATAAAAAAAATTAAATAATACTTTTTCCATAATCCATTTTAGATAAACCAAAATAAGATGATATAGTTTGAGCAATATCAGAAAAAGTTTTTCTATGACCTATAAAACATGGTTTTATATTACGACTATATAATAATATAGGAATATATTCTCTAGTATGATTTGTTCCATACCATGTAGGATCACAACCATGATCAGATAAAAATATTAGAAGATCTTTAGATTTTAATATTTTAATCATTTTGGGTATCATAGAATCAAATAATTCTAAACCTTTAGCATAGCCATATACATCACGTCTATGTCCCCATAAAGAATCAAAATCTACGAAATTGGTAAATACAATTGAATTATTGGAAGATTTTTTTATATATTTTAATGTTTGCAAAAATAAATTTTTTATTCCAAAAGATTTAACACTTTTTGTTATACCTATATTAGAATAAATATCAGAAACTTTACCTATTGCTACAACTTTACCATTTATTTCTTTTATTAATTTGTACATGACAGTATCACCGTGAGGTTTAACTGTAATATCTAATCTATTATTAGTTCTATAAAAATTATTTCTGTTAGTACCTAAAAATGGTCTAGCAATTACTCTATTAATTTTATATTTACTTTTGTTTAATATTTTTCTAATAATATTACTAATTTTATATAACTTTTCTACACTAAATATTTTTTCATGACATGCAATTTGAAAAACAGAATCTGATGATGTATAAATAATTGGCTTTTTTGTTTTTATATGTTCTTCGCCTAATTTATAAATAATATTAGTTCCAGAATCATGACAATTTCCTAAATATCCAAAAATGTTAGTTTTTAACAATATTTTTTTTAAAATTTTATTTGGAAAAGTATTTTCTCGTTTTTTAAAATAATGCCAATCAAATAAAACTGGCACACCTGATATTTCCCAATGTCCAGAACAAGTATCTTTGCCCGATGATATAGAACTAGCATAACCATAACTTGCAATTATCTTTTTATTTTTATCTAAACCTACAGGAAATTTACCGCTGGCGTGTTTAGTTGCTAAACCTAATCCTAAAGATGTTAAATTAGGAATATATAAATTACCTTTTCTATTAATATTACCTATATTTTTATTACATACTTCAGCAATGTGTCCTAATGTGTTAGATCCTTTATCGCCAAATTTATAAGCGTCTTTACTATAACCTATACCTAAAGAATCTAACAATATAATAAAAACACGTTTCATAAAATTACCTATAATAATTATATTTAATCAAAAAAATAATTAACAATTTATTTTTAATAAAAAATATATTATATATTGAATAGCAAATAATTTAAATATTAATTTAAATAGTTAACATTAATATTTGTGCATCTTGTATTAATAAGATTAATGAATATTAATTGATTAAAAAATAAATTTTGTGTAACATAATAATTTTAATTAAATATGGATTAAAATATGAAAAAAAAATATATATATATTGCATATACAGGTGGTACCATAGGTATGGTAAAATCAAAAAATGGATATATCCCAAAATATAACTATTTAAAAAAACAATTATTTAATACAAAAGAATTCTATAGTGCAAACTTGCCACATTTTTATTTTAATGAATATTACCCATTAATAGATTCATCTAATATGACACCTAAGGATTGGAAAACAATTGCTGATGATATCAAAAAAAATTATATTTATTATGATGGCTTTATAATTTTACATGGAACAGACACAATGGCTTACACAGCTTCTGCTTTATCTTTTATTTTAGAAAATTTAAATAAACCTGTAATTATAACTGGATCTCAAATACCTATTTCTGAAGTTAGATCAGATGGAAAATCAAATTTATTAAACTCATTATTTATCGCCAATTATTATCCTGTTAATGAAGTTACTATATTTTTTCATAATGTTTTATATAGAGGTAATAGAACCACTAAAGCTAGTGCATATGGATTTAATGCTTTTATTTCTCCTAATTTTCCTCCATTAATTAAGACTGGTATAAATATAAAAACAATGTTTAAAAAAAATAAAAAGAGCGATAAAAAATTAAAAATACGTTCTATTGTAAAACAACCAATAGGTATTATTACTATATATCCAGGAATTGATACACAAATAATCAATAATTTTTTATTACAACCTGTTAAAGCATTAATTATATGTTCATATGGGATAGGAAATGCTCCTCAAAATAATAACTTTATAAATAAGTTAAAAGAAGCTGTTAATAAAAAAAATATAGTTATTATTAACTTAACACAATGCATAAAAGGAAAAGTTAATATGAAAAATTATGCAACAGG
Organism: Buchnera aphidicola (Taiwanaphis decaspermi); assembly: GCF_039405155.1. Taxonomy (GTDB): domain Bacteria; phylum Pseudomonadota; class Gammaproteobacteria; order Enterobacterales; family Enterobacteriaceae; genus Buchnera_M; species Buchnera_M aphidicola_B. Next base: position 407,160 of record NZ_CP135049.1, read on the forward strand.
TCATTCATTAATAAAAGCAGGAGTTATTAGCGGTTATGATTTAACATTAGAAGCTACTATAACTAAATTACAATTTTTATTAAGTAACAAAAAATTATCTTTTAAAAAAATTTGTAAAAAAATGCAAAAAAACCTACGTGGTGAGTTAACACCATAATAAAAAACAGTATTGCTTTGTGTATTAATAATAAGAATGTAAACCCCTATTATGTTCTGTAATATCTTTCACTCCTGATAATTCTGGGAATATTTTTAACATTTTTTTTTCGATGCTATTTTTCAAAGTTAAATTTATCATAGAACATCCATTACACCCACCACTAAATTTCAATATTGCATATTTTTTATTATCTATCTTTACTAAGGATACTTTCCCTCCATGTAACATTAACATAGGATTAATATCTAATTTTAACATTTTTTTTATCTGATTAACTAAAGATTCATTTTTACTATAATTACTTAATTTTTTTTTAGCCATAGGAGCTATCATAGTTAATTTTGTTTCATATTTATTTATTAATAAATCTATTTTTGAGTTTTTTAAATATGGTTTACTTTTTTTTTCTATATAAATATTAAATTTATCATATTTTAGTTTTAAATAAGATTTAGATATTTTTTTGTTTGAGCAATATGAAACACCACATTCTGCGTAAGAAGTTCCTGGATTAATAACAAAAATTTTTATACCTGTATTTTTGTTCTGTTCTTTTAAAAGATTATAAAAATATTTTTGAGCTTTATAAGTAATATTAATCATAAAATATTTTTTTTGTATTATTAGTTAAAATAAAATTATATAATAATAAAAAAAAATATACAATATTTTAATAATTATTTTTATTATAAAAGAGAGACAATTTGAATAAATTTATATATAAAATAATAGGTAATGGAAAAACTAATTTAATAATGATACATGGTTTAGGTTTCAATAACAAAGTATGGTATTTAAATATTCCATATTTAAAAAAAAATTTTACATTATATTTAATTGACTTACCTGGTTTTGGTAAAAACAAAAACATTAATTTTAAATCTCTAGAATATGTTTCTAGATTAATATATAATATTGTTCCAAAAAATTCTGTATGGTTAGGATGGTCTTTAGGAGGTTTGATAGTAAATAAAATTGCGTTATTATATCCTGATTATATAAAAGCTTTGGTAATTGTTGCGTCTTCTCCATGTTTTGTTTTAAAAAAAAAATGGCCTGGTATTACAATTAAAAATATAAATAAAATGTTTAATGAACTAAAAAAAAATACTGATTTGTACATTAAAAAATTTATGTTATCAAATGTTTTTATTTATAAAAATGAAAACTATAATTTTTTTATAAAAAAAAGAATAAATAATAAAAAAATATCATATAATATCTTAAAAGATATTAAAAAAATTTTTTTATATGAAGATTTAAGAAAAAAAAAAATATTTTTTAAAATACCTGTATTACGCATTTATGGAGAACATGATAAAATAATACCTAAAAGTATTGTAAAAATATTAGATAAAAACAATAAAAATACATATTCAAAAATTATAAAACATGCAGCTCATGCTCCTTTCATTTCTCAACCTAAAATTTTTAATAGTATTATTATTAATTTTATTAAAAATTTAAAAAAAAAATAAATATTAGAATGGAATTTCATCATCAAAATCTATATTAGAATTTTCTTCTTTGATTTTATTATCCACAATATTTTTTTGATCATTATTATTTAAAAAATTAGATTTATTATTTCTATTGCTACCTAACATTTGCATTGTTCCTCCTATATTAATAATAATCTCTGTTGTATATCTATCGTTTCCATTTTGATCTTGCCATTTTCTGGTTTGTAAAGATCCTTCTAAATATACTTGAGATCCTTTTTTTAAATATTGACCAGCTATTTCAGCTAACTTACCAAAAATAACTATTTTATGCCATTCTGTTTTTTCTTTTCTTTCACCAGTTTTTTTATCTTTCCAATTTTCTGAAGTAGCTACTGTTAAATTAGTAACAGCTTTACCATTAGGCATATACCTGACATCTGGATCCTGTCCTAAATTGCCAATTAATATTACTTTATTTATTCCTCTTGTAGACATATTTATTATTTCTTTTAAGTTATTTTATAATAATTATAACATAAAATGTTTTTTTTTAAATTATTTTATTAATTATAATATTATAATATTTATTAATAAAATATAAGTTATATGATAAAATATTTAGACAGATATTTAAATATTTATTATTTAAAAAAAATGAAAAAATATGATCACAAATTTTGTGTTGCGCCAATGTTAAATTGGACCAATAGACATTGTAGATATTTTCACAGAAAATTAACTAAATATGCTTTTTTATATACAGAAATGTTGACTACACAATCTATAATATTTGGAAAAAATAAAAAAAATATTAAATACAAAAAAAAATATGAAAAACCTGTGGCTATTCAATTAGGAGGATCAAATTATAAACATTTTCAAATATGCTCTAAATTAGCTTATGATTCAAATTTTGACGAAATAAATATTAATGTTGGATGTCCATCTAAAAAAGCTCAATTAGGAAATTTTGGCATAATTTTAATGAAAAAACCTGAAATTATAATAGATTGTTTAAAATCTATGGAAGATACAGTTGATCTTCCATTAACTATAAAAACTCGTATAGGAATTAATAATACTAATTATAATTTTTTGCAAGATTTTATTGGTAAAATATCAGAATCTACTAAATGTAATACATTTATAATTCATGCTAGAAATGCTAATTTATCATTAGATAAAACAAAAAAAAATTTAACAATACCAAAATTAAATTATAAATTCGTATATAAAATAAAAAAAAATTTTCCTAACTTAAAAATAATAATAAACGGGGGAATAAAATCTTTAAAAGAATCTAAAAAACATTTATCTATTGTTGATGGAATAATGATGGGAAGAACAGCATATAAAAAACCATCTTTATTAGCAAAAATAGATAATTTTTTTTTTAAAAAAAAAAAAAAAAACATTTTTGATGTTATTGAAAGCATGTATCCTTACATAAAAAAAAATATAAAAAAAAACAATTCATTATCAATCTTAAAACCAATGATAGGCTTATTTCATTCTAAACCATTTTCTTCAATGTGGAAAAAAACAGTAACACAAAAAAATAATAATATTGAAAATATAAAAGAAACAATAAAAAAAATAAAAAAACTATATTTAGAATTATAAATAATAAAATATTTTATTATAAACGATCAAATTTTTATTAAAAATTTATAACAATTATTATTAAAAATAAAATAGGCATTTTATAAAAAATGTTATTTGATAAATTAAAAAATAAATATGAAAAAAAAATAATAGGATTAAAAATACCTCCTCATTCTTTAGAAGCTGAACAATCAGTATTAGGAGGATTAATGTTAGATAACAATCAATGGGAAACAGTATCTGAACGTATAAAAGCTGATGATTTTTTCAGTAAACCTCACAAAATAATTTTTGAAGAAATGGAAAAATTATTAGATAAAGGAAATCCTATAGATTTAATTACATTGTCTGAATCGTTGGAACAAAAAGGTAAATTAGATAATGTAGGTAGATTTTCTTATTTAGCAGAGTTATCAAAAAATACACCCAGTGTTGCTAATATTAATGCATATGCTGATATAGTAAGAGAAAGAGCAATCATAAGAGAAATAATTAAAGTATCTAAAAAAATAGCAAATATTGGATATAACCCTGAAGGAAGAAATAGCGAGCAATTATTAGATTATGCAGAATCTTCTGTTTTCAAAATAGCTGAAAAAAGATATGTTAAAAATTATGGTCCTAAAAATATTAAACAAATATTAGATTCAACTATTACTACTTTGGAAAAATTGTCGAAAAATAATAATGGAATAACTGGTATTAATACTGGATATCCAGATCTTAACAAAGTAACTTCTGGTTTACAAAAATCTGATTTAATTATCATTGCTGGGAGACCATCAATGGGAAAAACTACTTTCGCTATGAATATTTGTGAAAACACAGCAATGACTTATAAAAAACCAGTGTTAATATTTAGTTTAGAAATGCCAGTGGAACAAATAATGTTACGTATGTTATCATCATTATCTAGAGTTGATCAATCATATATAAGGAATGGTAAACTAACAAATAAGGATTGGGAAAGAATATCAAGTACAATAAATATATTATTAAAGAAAAAAAATATGTATATTGATGATTCTTTTGGATTAACTCCTCATGAAGTTAGATCAAGATCTCGTAGAATATATAGAGAACATAATGGATTAAGTTTGATTATGATAGATTATTTACAATTAATGAAACTTCCTTCTTTATCAGAAAATAGAAATTTAGAAATATCTGAGATTTCTAGAATGTTGAAATCATTAGCAAAAGAACTAAAAGTACCTATAATTGCATTATCTCAATTAAATCGTTTAGTTGAACAAAGATCTGATAAAAGACCTTTAAATTCAGATTTAAGAGAATCAGGTTCAATAGAACAAGATGCTGATTTAATTATGTTTATTTATAGAGATGAAGTTTATCATGAAAATAGTGATTTAAAAGGAATAGCAGAAATCATTATAGGAAAACAAAGAAACGGACCAATAGGAACAGTAAAATTAACTTTCAATGGACATTGGTCTAGATTTGATAATTATTTTGGTTATAGATATGGAGATGAATAACTAAAAAATAATATTTATTGTTACAAATAACTTTAATTAATAAATCAATAAAATATTGTATATATATAATATTTTTTACAAACATATAAAAAATTAAAATAATGCCTAAAAAAATTAAAATTGGAATAATAATGGATTCTATTAATAATATAAATATAAACAAAGACTCAAGTTTTGCAATATTATTAGAATCACAAAAACGTAACTTTGATTTGTTTTATATTAAAATAAAAAATTTATTTTTAAAAAATAATGTTCCATATGCTATCTCATCAAAATTAAATGTTTCACAAAACAAAAAAAAGTGGTTTAATTTATTAGAAAAAAAAACTAGACCATTATCTCATTTTGATGTTATTTTAATGCGTAAAGAACCTCCTGTAAATCAAATGTTTATATATGCTACATACATATTAGAAATTTCTGAAAAAAAAAACAATACACTTATAATAAATAAACCAAAAGCTTTAAGAGATTACAATGAAAAAATATTTGCATCATTATTTTATAAAATAACTCCAAAAACATTAATTACAAGCAATATAAAAGAAATAAAAAAATTTTGGATAAAACATAAAGATATAATATTAAAACCTTTAAATGGTATGGGAGGAGAATCTATCTTTAGAATAAAAAATAACGATTATAATTTTTCAGTTATTAGCGAAACTATGACTAATAATGGCAATAAATATTGTGTTGTTCAAAAATACATACCGGATATTAAAAAAGGAGACAAAAGAGTTCTTATAATAAATAAAAAAATTATTCCTTTTTGTTTAGCTAGAATACCTAAATTAGGAGAAAATAGAGGTAATTTAGCTAAAGGTGGTATAGGTAAATTACAAGTTTTAAACGAAAATGATTATAAAATAGCAAAAATAGTATCTTCTAAAATGAAAAATAAAGGATTGTTTTTTATGGGATTAGATATAATAGGAAAAAAATTAATTGAAATTAACATAACTAGTCCAACTTGTATTTGTGAAATATCTAAAAAATCTAAATTATCTATTAGTAGTATTTTTTTAGATGAGTTAGAGAAAGAAATAAAAAAAAGAAATTTAATATAAAAAATATCATATAGGAAATGTATTTTATGTTAATAATGTGTTTCGATTATGGAACAAAGAATATAGGAGTATCTATAGGACAATTAATTACACATACTTCTTATCCATTAAAATCTATTCAAATGTTCAAAAAAAAAATAAATTGGATTGCAATCAATAAAATTATAAATGAATGGAAACCTGCGAAAATAATTGTTGGTAATCCATTAAATATGAACGGTAATAAACAAAAAATGAATTTTTTAGTTAACGAATTTGTCAAATTATTATATAAAAAAACCAAAATACCAATAATATTACATGATGAAAGATTAACAACAGTAGAAGCAAAACATATTTTATTTAATGAAAAAAAAGGTTTTAAATCATTAAGCAAAAATATGGTAAATTCTGTATCATCTTTAATAATCTTAAATAGTTGGTTATACCAGTTAACCAACAAAAAATAAAAAAATAAAAGTTATTAATAATAAAATATACACATGAAATTACCTAATTTAAGTCTATATATACATATACCATGGTGTGAAAAAAAATGTATATATTGTGATTTTAATTCATATACATATGAAAAAATTCCAGAAAAAAGATATTTAAAACATTTACTACTAGATTTAAAAGATAATTTATCTTTTGTACAAAATAGAAAAATTAAAACCATATTTATAGGAGGAGGTACACCAAGCATTCTAAAATCATCTATAATTGACAAAATGTTATATAAAATAAAAAAAATGATAGAAATATCTAATAATGCTGAAATTACAATAGAAGTAAATCCTAATGATATTACTTTAGATAAAGTTTATCAATATAAAAAGTCAGGTATTAATAGGATATCTATTGGTATTCAAACTTTCAATAACAAAAAACTAAAAATGTTAGGTAGGACACATGATACAAAACAATCAAAAAAAGCAATAAAAATAATAAAAAAAATGAATTTTAAAAATTTTAACATTGATATTATACATAGTTTGCCAAATCAAAATATTAAAGAATCTATATATGATGTTAAAAAACTTATACAATTAAAACCACCCCATATTTCTTGGTATCAATTAAGTATTGAAAAAAATACATTATTATTTCATAAGGAAAATAATTTGCTAAAAGATGAAATTTTATGGAAAATTTTTAATGAAGGCCATAAAATAATTGTCGATAATAATTATAAACAATACGAAATTTCTTCATATTGTTATAAAAATATATACAAATGTAAACATAATTTAAATTATTGGAGATTTGGAGATTATATAGGAATAGGGTGTGGATCTCATAGTAAATTTACAAACTTGGATGGTGATATAACCAGAATTATTAAAAAAAAACGTATATTAGATTATATGAATAATAATTATATACATAAATCTTATTTAGTTAAATCTAAAGATAAAATTTTTGAATATTTTATAAATAAACTAAGATTATATGAACATGTTTCTAAAAATTTTTTCGAAAAATTCAAAATAAAAAAAAATAAAAAATTTTTTTATGCTATAAAAAAAGCTAAAATTAATGGTTATATTATTGAAAAAAAAAATAGTTGGGAAACAACAAAAAAAGGTAAATTATATTTAAATAATTTGTTAGAATTTTTTTTACCTTAGTTAATATTAAAATATTTGATTATTTATTAAAAAAAATTGTAATTTTACTATTTAAATACATAATTTTGGGTTATTTATGAAAAGAACAATATTTTGCCATTTTTTAAAAAAAAAGTCAGAAGGATTACAAGAAAAAACTTATCCTGGTAAATTAGGTATTTATATATATAAACATATATCTAAAAAAGCATGGTTTTTATGGTTATCTAGGCAAACTATAATAATTAATGAAAAAAATATAGACACAAGAAATGATGAACACAAAAAAACATTAGAGATACAAATGAAAGAATTTTTAAAAATAAAAATAAAATGATTTTTATTTAAAAAACATTGCCGTAATTATTCCAAAATACTATACGGCAATATTTTATAAAATAAATTATTTAAATAACAAAAATATTATCTCTATTTTTTTTGTATTGTTATTTTTTCTGTTTTTTCTTTTTCTGGTATTTTGTAATTAAAAATAATTTTTAATATACCGTATTTTAATATTGCTAATTTAACTTTAATTTCATGAGATAATTTAAAATCACATGAAAAAGATTTTTTTTTTATTCCTTTATGATACCATTTTATATTTTTATTTTTATTATTTTTTTTTAACTCACCTGAAATATTCAATTTATTATTTTGAACTGAAATATTTAGATTTTCTTCTTTATAACCAGCAACTACTATATTTAACTCATAATCACCATTTTTTTTACGAAAAAAATCATAATTAGGAATATTATGTAAAGGTTTTTCTCCTGTTAATCTACTAAACATCTTATCTATTTGATTAAATCTATCAGATAATAAATTATTATTAAAAGAAGAAATGAAAGGCAAATAATTAGAAGACATACATAACTCCTTTAATCTATATAATTTTTATTATTAATTATTTATCTTAATTCTATATTCATAATTTTAGATATAATAATATATGTAAGCTTTTTCAAGTGTTTATTAAAAAATATTTTTTAAGAAGTTAAATTATTTAAATAAATATAATATTCTTTTATTTGTGTTAATATTTTTTTTTTTTTTTTGTTTTTTTTATATTTTAACATTAATTCATCTATTTTTTGATAATAAATAGTAATTTTTTTTTTTATTTTTCTTTTGCAGTATTTTTGCCATATTTTTTTATCTGTTTTTTTAATATCTTTATAAAAATTTATATATTTATATTTAAATAACAGTTTTTTAATTCTATTATCATAATTGTTAAAATTTATTTTTTGTATTTCATTGATATTTTTCATATTTCTTATTTTTTTTATAATTTTTTTATCTTTTTCTTCAAAAAAATTGTTATATAGTTGTAGCTCAACATCTGATGAATAATTATTTATTTTTATTTTAAATAAATTTAAAATAATTTCTTTTAAATTTTTTTTTTGTTTTATTAATTTTAAATTTTTTAAACAATATTTATAATTTATATTAAAATTTAAAAATTTTTTTACATTGAAAAATTTTAAAGGTACAAAAATAGGACATTTATTTACATTTAATATATTTAAAGATTTGTTTTTTTTTATTATTTCTATAAAATTTAATTTTTTTTTATTTTTATATTTTTCACATATTTCAAAAAAGTTTTTAATATTTTCATTTAAATTAAAATAAATTAAAGAATTTGTATAATATTTATGCCATATAACAGGTAATATTATACTCATATACTTGCTTTTGTTGTATAATGTAGAAATATGTATTAAAGGAGTCATATAAAAAATATTTATTAACTCAACTAATTTTCTTTTCTTTCTATAATTAAAAAAAAAACTAAAAAGTTTTTTTTGTTTATTATTTATTAATTTAGCAATGCTTATCGTTGAATAAACATCATTTAAAGCATCATGAGGTTGATTGAAATTTAAATTATTGATTTTAATTAAATGAGCAAGTTTCAAACTCACTTGTTTATTTTTTTTAATGAACCATTTTATTTTAAATGGTCTTAAAACATAACAAGCAATAACTAAATTTAATATATCCCATCGAGAATTATTTTTTCTCCAACTCCATTCATATGGATCAATAAAATTTCTGTAAAAAATATTTCTAGTAAATTCATCATCAAAATTTATATTATTATAACCAACAATACAAGTATTAGGTTTTTTCATTATATTGTAAATATTTTTAGAAAATTCAGATTCATTTAATCCATGATAATTTACATATGTTGGCAAAATACCTGTTATCAAAATTGAATCTGGATTAGGTATATAATATTCTGGAATTTTACAATATAAAACTACAGGTTTTTCAATTATGTTAAAATTTTTATCAGTACGAATAGAAGCAAATTGTGCTATTTTATCTTTGCATGGGTTTGTACCGAAAGTTTCATAATCATAAAATAAAAAAGTAGATTTTTTTTTCATCATATATAAATACATGTTATCTTTATGCTCATATCAAAATAAAATAGCATGAAATATTATAAAATTGTATAAAATAACATAAATTGTTGTTTTCTTTATAAAATTTAAAATAGGATATATTAGATGACATTAGAAAAAAAAACATTCAAGTCTGTGTTAGAATTCGTAAAAATTTTTAGAAGAAAAAATAAAATAAAAAGAGAAATTAATGATATAGAAAAAAAAATTAGAGATAATAAAAAAAGAGTTTTGTTGCTAAAAAATTTAAGTGAATATATCAAACCTAATATGGTAACTGAGGATATTAATAACATAATAAAAAGTATGCAAAATGATTATAAAGATAGAATAGATGATTATATAGTAAAAAACGCTGATTTATCCAAAGAAAGAAGGTGTATAATCAAAAAAATAAAACAAATGAAAAGTAATAAAGATAATTAACAAAAATTAACTCCCCCGACTGGACTTGAACCAGTGACATACGGATTAACAGTCCGCCGTTCTACCAACTGAACTACGGAGGAATAAATTAAACAGAAAATCATTATATATATTTAATTTATATTTTGTCAAGTTTTTTTTTTTGTAATAAATGAAAAGATATCTAGATTAATTAACAATTTTAATTTATAATAAAGAATATTAAAGGCTCTTTAGCTCAGTTGGTTAGAGCAAGCGACTCATAATCGCTAGGTCGCTGGTTCAAGTCCAGCAAGGGCCAATATTTTTTAAAATTGATTTTATATTTTAATACTAACAAATATTTGTTGTTATATTGTATATATTAATAAAAAATATATTTTTAATATAAAAATTATTTAGAGAAATAACATGGAATCCTACAAAACAGATTTTATTAAATTTATATTAAAAAAAAAGATACTTAGTGTTGGATCATTTAAATTAAAGTCTGGAATTTATAGTAAATATTTTTTTAATTTCGGTTTATTCAATAAAGGTAAAGATTTGTGTTTTCTAGGAAAAATTTATGCAAAAGCTATTATAGATTTAAAAATAAAATTTAATTTAATTTTTGGTCCTGCATATAAAGGAATACCTATAATATTATCAACAGCAATAGAATTAGCAAAAAAATATAAATTAAATATAGGATATTGTTTCAATAGAAAAGAAAAAAAAAAACATGGAGAGCAAGGAATTTTAGTTGGAGATAAAATTAAAGGTAATGTTTTGATATTAGATGATGTAATAACCACTGGAACTTCTATAAAAGAATCTATTAAAATAATTAACAAATATAAATATGCTAAAGTAAATTATATATTAGTTGCCATAGATAGAAAAGAAAATATATTTGATAAAAAATCATTTAGATATAATAATATATCATCTTATAAAAAACATTTAAGCATTTTTTCTATTATCACTATATCAGATATTATATCATACTTACGAAAAAACAAAAAACAATATAGTGATTACTGGAATGTTATAATTGATTAATAAAATATAATTTTTTTATTTTCTATTTATATCCTGTGTGACCAAATCCTTTATTATTTCTTTTTTTTTTAATAATATTTTTACTAAAATTTAAATTAGATCTAATAATATTTAAAAATACTATTTGTGCTAATCTATCTCCTGGATTTATAAAGAAATCTTTTTCTCCTCTGTTCCAAATAGATAACATAATTTCTCCTGTATAATCTGAATCTATCAGTCCCACTAAATTTCCTAAAACTATGCCATGATAATGTGCCAGTCCTGATCTTGGGATAATCATTCCTGCAATATTTGAGGTATACATTTTAATTGATATTCCTGTAGGAAGTAATATGTTTTTGTTAGGTTTTAATTCTATTTTTTTATAATTACATACTCTTATATCTATTCCTGCTGATCCCTTGGTTGTATATTCTGGTTTTGGAAATTGTTTTCCTAACCTTTTGTCTAAAATAATAATTTTTATTTTTTTATCTAAAAACATAATTTTTTCAGTACCTCTTTATGAAATTATATAAATGTAATTTTCAAAATTAATTAATATTTATATTTTTTGTTTTAAATTTAAAATAATAAAAAAATTTATATTGTTTATAAAAAATGTATATTAATACTAATTTATTGAATTATATATATTGTTTATTCTTTTATTGCATTAATTATAAACTTTGTTGAAATTTCATTATGAGGTTTAAATAAAACAATATGTTTTCCTATGTTACGTAATGGTCCATTAGGAAGATTTATTTCTTTTTTAGATGCTTTTATTCCTAAAGAATTTAATTTTTTTATAATTTCTCTTACTCCTATTGATCCAAAGAATTTACCATCTTTACTTGATTTAGAGGAGATAACTAGCATACCTATTTTTTTAATTTTTTTAATTTTATTTTTAGCTATTATTATTTTTTCAGATATTTTTTGTTTTTGTTTTTTTTCTTCATTTTTTAATTTTTCTAAATTTTTAGTTGTTGCCAATATTGCTTTTTGTTTAGGTAATAGGTAATTTCTTGCGTATCCTGCTTTTACATTTACTTTTTCGTTTTTGTTACCTAATTTTTCAATTTTTTCAAGTAATATTATTTTCATATGTTTTATTTTTTACTAATATTATTTTATTTATGTTGATCAGTATAAGGTATTAAAGCTAAATATCTAGCTCTTTTAATTGAAGTAGCTAATTGACGTTGGTATTTAGAACTAGTACCAGTTATTCTGCTAGGAACTATTTTGCCACCTTCAGTAATATAATTTTTTAATAGAGATATATCTTTGTAATCTATTTCTTTTATACCTTCTGATATAAAACGACAAAATTTTCTTCTTCTAAAAAAACGATTCATTTTATTGACCTCATTATTATTTTTTTTTAAATAAACAATTGCTATTTATTAATTTTTAAATAATGTTTCAAACATTTTTTTCATGTTTTGAACAAACCATTATTGAAGATGTATTAATTGCTTTTTTAGTTTTCATAATCATTGATCTAATAATTGATCTGTTAAATCTAAACTCTATTTCTAATTTTTTTATAAATTTTGTAGATGTTTCAATATTCATAAGAATATAATGAGCTTTATGTAATTTGTTAATTGAATAAGCCATTTGCCTTCTTCCCCAATCTTCAAATCTATGTATAATTCCTTTATTATTATAAATTAATTCATTATATTTTAAAATTGTTTTTTGTATTTTTTCGTTAGTATCAGGATTAAACATTAATATAATTTCGTAATGATTCATATATCAAGAACCTTATAATATTTGTTTTTTAATTAAAATTTTATAATTAATTACTATTTATTAAAATATTTGTTATGTTAAAATACATAATTTAAGATATTATACATTATATATTTTTATAATGATATATAGTATATATATATTTTGTTCACTTGATAAGTAAATCTATATTATTATTATCTATGTTTACTTTTGAAATTTTTACTTTAACTTTATCACCTATACTATATTTTTTTTTTAAAATTTTTCCTATTAACTGTAATTTTATTTCATCAAAATAATAATAATCTTTTTTTAAATTTTTAATATGTACCAAACCATCAATAAAAAATTTTTCTATTTGCACAAAAAAACCAAAAGAAGTTACATTAGAAATGTATCCATAAATTTGTTTACCTATATATTTTTTTAATAATGTGCATTTTAAAAAGTCTTCTATATACCTGGTAATTTTATCTGCTCTTTTTTCAGTCATAGAACAATGATTAGCTAATAAATCAATTTTAAAAGATGAATAATTTATCTTATTATGTTTATTTTTGTATATTATGTTTTTTATAACTCTATGTACTAATATATCAGTATAACGTCTAATAGGTGAGGTAAAATGTGTATAAGATGGTAATGATAAACCAAAATGTTTTGTATTTTTTCTAGAATATTTTGCTTGTTTCATAGACCTTAAAATAACGTTTTGTATAATATTTTTATCAGGTCTATAAAATATTATTTTTAATAATTTTGCATAATGTTTGGGTTTAGGTTGTATACCTCCTGTTAATTGCAACCCCCATTTTTTTAATATTTTTTTTAAAAGATAAGTTTTTTTTTGACTAGGATATTCATGATGTCTAAATAATGTTTTTTTTTTATTTTTTAATATGAAAGAAGCTGTTAGTGAATTTGCTAAAACCATAATTACTTCAATTAATTTATGTGCTTCATTTCTTTCAAACAATTTAATATTTTTTACGTTACATTTAGATTTGAAAATAAAATCAGATTCCATAGTTTCAAAAGGAATATAACCTCTATTTTTTTGACATTTGTTCAAAACTTTATAAATATTAAATAATTCATCAATATCATTCGCTATTTTTTTGTATTTGTTACGATATTTAAAATTGCCATCCCATATTTTTATTATTTCATTATATTTTAATCGAAATCTAGATTTTATAATAGCTTCATAATATTTATATTTAATTACTTCTCCTGTATTTGATATTTTAATTTTACATACAAGACACAAACGATCTACATTAGGAATCAAAGAACATATGTTATTAGATAATTTTTTTGGTAACATGGGTATAACTTTGTTTGGAAAATATATAGAGTTTCCTCTTTTTTTAGCTTCTATATCTAAAGGTGTGTTAGGTTTTATGTAATAACTAACATCTGCTATAGCAACATATAAATTCCATCCAATGTTACTTATTTTTTTACAATATATAGCATCATCAAAATCTTTAGCGTTTTCTTCGTCTATTGTAATTAAAGGTAATTTTCTTAGATCTTTTCTATAATTTGTTGTTTTTTTTAATATTTTTGTTTTTATTTTTTTAAGTTGTTTTTTTATATTTTTTGACCATATGTGCGGTATATTATTATCATTTACTAAAATTTTTATCGCTAACATCATGTTCATTTTTTTAGATAAAAATTTAACAATAATACCTTCTGCTTTTTTTTTATAAGATGGTCTTTTAGTTATTTTAACACTTACAAAATTATTATTTTTAATATTTAAATCATTATTTTTAATAAAAATAAAAAAATCAAATTTTTTATTATGAGGTATAACATAATATTTTTTTTTTTTTAAAAAAAATTTTCCTATTATTAATTTATTAAACTTTTTAATAATTTTTATTATTTTAACATCACAATTCCCGTTTTTATATTTTTTAACTATTTTGCATAGTACTTTATCACCATGTATAAAATTATTTATTTTATTACATGATATAATAAATTTTATTTTATTATTTTTGTTTTTTAAAGCTATATAACCTTTTTTATTTACTGATATATAACCTGTAATAAAACCTATTTTTTTTTTTGATAGTTTATTTATTTTTATTTTTTGTTTCATAATATTATAATTATATAAATTTTATTAATTTTTATAAATTAAATACATATTTAATAAAATTAATTGAGTTTTTTTTATAAAAATTACTATATTTTAATTCAATATATTATAATTTATTATTGTATGTGATCTATCTGGGCCAGTAGAAATAATATCAACAGGAATTTTTAATAGTTTTTGAATAATATTAATATAATCTATTGCTTTTTTTGGTAATTTTGACATAGATTTTATGCCATATGTATTTTTTTGCCAACCAGGTAATATTTTATATATTGGTTCTATAACATTCCAATCTTGTAAAATTGGAAAATGTGAAAAAATTTTTTTAGTTTTTTTGTTTTTGTAATAAATACAAATTTTTATTTTTTTAAGTTCGTCAAGAACATCTATTTTTGTTAAACAAATAGATGAGATAGAATTTAATTGTATCGATCTTCTTAAAAGAACTATATCTAACCATCCAGTTCTTCTTTTTCTTCCAGTAGTAGATCCATATTCCTGACCTTTGTTAACTAAATAATCATTTGTTTTATTTTTTAACTCTGTTGGGAAAGGACCATTACCTACTCTTGTTGAATATGATTTAACAATTCCTACCACATGATCTATATTTTTAATTCCTATCCCACTACCAGTTAATGCTCCACCTACAACAGTATTTGAAGAAGTTACATAAGGATATGTTCCGTGATCGATATCTAATAAAGAACCTTGAGCACCTTCAAAAATAATAGATTCTTTTTTTTTAGTAGCTTTTTCTAAAATATTAGGAATATCTTCAACCATATTTAGTAGCATTTTTCTATTTTCGTTTATTTCTTTCAAAATTATATTATAATCTATTGTTTTTGTTTTATATATATATTTTAATTGATTATTATAATATTTTGTAATATCCTTTAATTTAAGAACCATGTTATTATAATTTTCTAAATCAGACACCATAAAACCTCTTCTAGATATTTTATCTTCATAAGCTGGACCAATACCTTTTAAAGTTGTTCCAATTGATTTTTTAATATCTTTATTTTCTCTAGCTATATCTAAAGCTATATGAAAATCTAATATTAGTTGACATGATGATGATATTTTTATTCTATTTTCTACATAAAAACCAAATTTTTTTAACATATTTATCTCTTGCAACATTGCTTTAGGAGATATAACCACTCCATTTCCAAGTATTACAAAAACATTTTTATGCAAAATACCAGAAGGAATTAAGTGTAATATAATTTTTTTGTTATTATGAATTAAAGTATGTCCAGCATTATTTCCTCCTTGATAACGAACAACATATTTTACATTATGTGTTAACATGTCAACTATTTTTCCTTTTCCTTCATCACCCCATTGTGTACCTAATATTACTATATTAGTCATATTTATACCTGTTTTTTTTCATATTAAAACTTAATTAAATTATATCACGTAAAAAAATTAAAAATTAAGAATGATTTATTTTTATTTTTTTTATTAATTTTATTAATTTCATATAAAATTAACTTAAATAAATAATTTTATATCTATTGTTTTTTATTTTTTAATTTAAAAAGATATGTTTATTTTTTTATTATTTAATAATTTATATTAAATGTAAATATTTTTATATATATTTACACAATTTAATAATAATTCAATATTTTTAATAATACTTTCTTTTTTCAAATAATAAATGTTTTTCCATTTTTTTAACCATGTAAGTTGTTTTTTAGCTAAATTTTTTGTTAAATTAACAGATTTTTCTATCATAGTATTATATGATATTTTACCATCTATATATTGCCACATTTGACGGTATCCAATGCAATTCATAGATTGCATATTATATTTTACATTATTACAATTAATAATCTTTTCTACTTCTTCTTGAAATCCCATAGATAACATTTTTTTAAATCTTTTCTCTATATTTCTATGTAACAAAAATTTACTATTAGGTACGATAGCAAATTTTAGGAAATTATAAGGTATTTTTTTAATTTTATTTTTTTTTTTAAATATCTCACTCATTTTTTTTTTAGTTATATAAAATACTTCTAAAGATCTTATAATTCTAAAAATATCATTTTTATTTATTCTTTTTGCAGATATAGGATCAATTATTTTTAAATGATTATGTAGGTTCTTAAAACCTAATTTTTTACTATATGAATGAATATTTTTTCGAAAAATGATATTTTTTTTTGGTAATATATTTGATATACCTTCCATTAAAACTTTGTAATATAACATTGAACCACCGACTAATAGTGGTATTCTATTATTATTTATAGATAAATTAATTTCTTCTAATGCATCATGAAAAAAGTTAATTACTGAATAGCTTTCATAAGGTTCTTTTATATTTATTAATTTATGAGGTATTTCAGATAATTCTTTATATGAAGGTTTGTCTGTACCTATATTTAAATATTTATAAATAGATGCTGAATCAACACTAATTATATCTACAGGTAAATAATTAGTTAATTTAATAGCCAACTTAGTTTTTTTAGAAGCTGTAGTTCCCATTAAACATATAACAAAAGGTTTTTTGTTCATATAAGTTACTCATGTTTTTAACATATCAATAAGATTTTTCATATTTATATATCTAAAAAAATATTTAGGCGGAAATTTCAACAAAAAAGGAAATTTTTTTTCTAATACAATTAATGTTTCTAATGCATGTAAGTTATACCATTTGTTAATGTTCAATTTTGTAATTTTTGATAATTCATATAATGTTTCTTTAAAATTTTTATTATTTTTTTTAAGATAAATTAAAATTTCTTTTATTACGTATTCTATGTTTTTTGTTTTCAAAAGAAAGGGTAATGTTTTTATTAATAATATTTTTTTTTTAATAAAAAAAGTAATTCCTAATCTAAATAATAAAATAATATTATTTTTCAATGTTTTTTTTTCTAAATCATTTATTTTTATTTTATAAGGTAATATTAGTAAAACTTTATGAAAAAATTTTTTTTTAGGAAAATCAAACATAACTTGACGTAAGAAGTATTTTGCAATTTTAATAGATATTATTGCTAATTTTCCATATTTTTGAACAATAACATAATTAAAACAATTGCTATACAATATTTTACCATAATAATTTTTCTTACAAGAATATTTTTTTTTTTTTATAAAATTAATGTTAAATATTTCTTTATTTATATTTATAAAATATGAATAATTTTCACTTTTTAATTTTAATTTTTTATTATGTTTTTTTTTACATAGGTGTTTATTTTCTAAAATTATGTTTGTTTTGTAAAAAATATTTTTTTTTAAAAGTTTGGTTAATTTATTTTTTAATGTTTTATATATGAAATTATATACAATGTTTTCAAATAAAAAATTAATTTTAGATTTGTCAGGATGTATATTAATACAAATGTCCTCATATGGTACATTTAAATATAATATATAATTTAATTTATAATTATTTTTAATTTTTTTTTGTAAATTAGTATTAATAATTTTTTTTATAAAACTAGAATTAACAAATCTATTGTTAACATAAAAATATTTTATATTTTTTACATATTTTTTTTTATTCTTAAATAAAACTATCCAACCTTGTAAACTAATGTTTTTTATACAATTAAATATTTTAATAAAAAAATTGTCTCTTTTATATTTTAATATTTTTTTAATATATTTATCAGTTTTTATATAATTATTAAAGAAAAAATATTTTTTTAAATTTTCATTATTATAATTTATAAAAAATTTAACATTTAAACATGATAATGATAAACGACGTATTGTTTCTTGTATATCTTTAAGTTCTATGTAATAATTTTTTATAAAATTTCTTTTTATAGGTATATTATGAAATAAATTATTAACATAAACAGTAGTTCCTTTAGGATGTGGGCAAGGTTCTATTTTTAAAACGTTATTTTCAGTAAAAAATATTTTATATCCTTTGTTGTTGTTTTTCGTACAAGATACAATAGATAAATTAGAAACAGATTTAATACTTGATAAAGCTTCTCCTCTAAAACCAAAAGTTTTAATAGACAACAAATCTTTTAAACAAAATATTTTATTTGTGGCATGACTTGTCGCTATTATTTGTAAATTTTTATAATTTATACCTTCTCCATTATCATTCACAATTATTGATTCTAAACCACCGTATGATAAAAATATGGATATTTTAGTAGATTTTGCATCCAAACTGTTTTCTATCAATTCTTTTACTACAGATGAAGGTCTATGGATAACTTCTCCTGCTGCAATTTGTTTAATAATTATTTCTGGAAGAATTTTTATATTATTCATACATGATTAATTAAATATTAGTATATATTTCAAATAGTTATTAATAAATATATAAATTTAATTATTTTTTAATTTTTTTTTTGTTATTAATTTAAATAATCCTAAAGTAGAACTATCATGTTTATTATTAATTTTTCTTTTTTTTATTTCTGAAAAAATAGATTCAGCTATATTTTTTCCTAATTCCACTCCCCATTGATCAAAACTACATATATTCCAAATAACACCTTGAGTAAATATTTTATGTTCATACATTGACAATAAAATTCCTAAATTATAAGGATTTAAATGATCTATGAGTATAGAATTGCTAGGTTTATTTCCTTCAAAAGTTGCAAATTTTTTCTTTTTTATTTTGTTTTTGATTTCAAAAACATGATTATCCCCAAAAGCTAATGCTTTTGTTTGAGATAAAAAATTAGATAATAATTTTAAATGATGCATATTAAACTTATGTTTTTCATTTATACAAATTATAAAATCACATGGAATCAATTTTGTACCTTGATGTAACAATTGAAAAAATGCATGTTGTGCATTAGTACCAATACCGCCCCATATAATTTGCCCAGTTTGCCATTTTGTTTTTTTTAAGTTTCTAGTATAATTTTTTCCATTAGATTCCATATAAGCTTGTTGTAAATAACTTATTATATGATATAAAGATCCTTCATAAGATAATATTGCTTCTGTTTCACAATTGAAAAAATTATTATACCATATACTAATAAGTGCAAGAATAACCGGTATATTTTTTTTTAAAGGAGTATTTTTAAAATGCATATCCATGGCATGAGCTCCACGTAATAGATTTTCAAAGTTTTTGAAACCAATTGACAAACTTATAGATAATCCTACAGCAGACCACAGCGAATATCTACCACCAACTTCCTTTGGAATTTCAAATATATTTTTTTTTAAGATACCAAAATTTTTAGCTTTTTTAATATTAGATGTTATAGCTATAAAATGTTCATATATATATTTTTCTTTGATTTTTTCTTTTAAAAAATGTTTAATAAAAGTATTAGAATTATATATTGTTTCATCAGTGGAGAAAGTTTTTGAAGAAATTAAAAATATAGTTTTTTCAAAATTAATTTTTTTAAGTATTTTTGAAATTTTATTTCCATCAACATTAGATATATAATGAATTTTTAAATGATTTTTATAAGTATGTAATGCTTTTGTTACCATTAAAGGTCCTAAGTTTGAACCTCCTATACCAATATTAACTATATCTGTAATTTTTTTATTAGAAAAACCTTTTTTTTTACCATTTATTATTTTATCAGAAAAACTTTTAATTTTAATTAATGTTTTGTTTATCGTTGAGTTAACATTTTTTTTATTTAAAAACATGTTTTTTTTATTTCTTAATTCTGTATGTAAAACAGATTTATTTTCTGTTATGTTTATTTTTTTACCACAAAACATTTCTTTTATAGATTTTTTTAATGAAAATTCATTTGCCAATTTTAATAATAATTTTATTGTCTTTTTATTAATACGGTTTTTAGAAAAATCTACAAAAAATTTATTATCAAAATTTAAAGAGAAATTTGAAAATCTATCTTTATCTTTACAAAACAAATTATATATGTTTTCGCATTTTATTTTTTTAAAATGTTTTTCTAGTTTTTTCCATGTTTTGGTTTTTGTAGGGTTAATATTTTTCATTTATATTTTAAAGTTATTTTTTTTTATTTTAACATATTTTTTTATTTAAAAAATATTTGTATTAATTTTTTTATTAATAATATATATAAATTATATAATAAATGTTATTCAAAACAAAATAACATCAAAATGTTAAACATATTTTTTTTTCAAAAAATATAGGAATACAATGAATAAAAAAAACTTAATATGGATTGATTTGGAAATGACAGGTATTAATTTTAATATAGACAAAATTATTGAAATAGCTACTGTGATTACGGATAAAAACCTAAATATTTTATCTAAAGGTCCAAATTTAGTTATTCACCAAAGTTATGAAACATTAAAACTTATGAACAAATGGAATCAAAAAATTCATTCTTCAACTGGTTTGATTGAAAAAATCAAGAAAAGTAAAAATAATGAAAAAATAGCTGAAATAAAAACTATAAATTTTTTGAAAAAATGGGTTCCATATAATTCATCACCTATGTGTGGTAATACTGTAAGTCAAGATAGATTTTTTTTAACAAAAAATATGCCTAATTTAGAAAAATATTTTCATTACAGATCTATTGATGTAAGTTCTTTAAAGGAATTAGCAGTTCGTTGGAAACCTGATATATTTAAAAAATTTTTTAAAAAATATAAACATTCGGCTATGGAAGATATAATGGAATCTATATATGAATTAAAATTTTATAGGAAACATTTTATTAAAATATAATTGTCAATACTTGCATATTTATTAAATATTTGTATAATGTTTATTTACGCGGGAATAGCTCAGCAGGTAGAGTACAACCTTGCCAAGGTTGGGGTCGCGAGTTCGAATCTCGTTTCCCGCTTTTTATTTTTAAATTTTCAAATTTTCAAATTTTTTGTTAAATTTTTCAACTCTCCCACCTGTGTCCATTATACGTTGATTACCAGTATAAAAAGGATGACATTTAGAACAAACATCAAGAGATATATTGTTAGTGTTAGATATAGTAGAAAATATCTGTATAATATTGCCACATGAACAATGTGCTTTTATTTTTTTGTAATTTGGATGTATATTTTTTTTCATTTTATTTTCTCTTAGTAAAAATCTTGATATTTTTTTATAATTCGTTTATAACTTATTATAGTTATTTAAAAAAATAAAAATTTTTTCTAATGTTAATTAAAAAAACACTACTCTATATAATATATAATAAAATAATGAATTATATTATTCAATAATTATTTTTAATAAATTAAAAATGATATATAATTTTTTTTAATAAAAATTTAAATGTTAAAATAAAATAAGGTTTTTTTAAGTGACTACAATATTAAATGTACGTAGAAACAAAAAAGTAGTTATTGGTGGTGATGGACAAGCTACTTTAGGTCATACAGTTATGAAAAGTAATGTTAAAAAAGTTAGATATCTTTATAAAAAACAAATAATAGCTGGTTTCGCTGGAAGTACTGCAGATTCTTTTACTTTATTTGGTTTGTTTGAACAAAAGTTAGAAATGTATCAAGGTCAACTAAAAAGATCTGCAATAGAATTAGCTAAAGATTGGAGAACAGATAAAATTTTAAGAAAATTAGAATCTATATTAGCTGTATCTGATAAAAATAATTCACTTATAATTACTGGAAACGGGGATGTTATTAAACCTGAACAAGATCTAATAGCTATAGGATCAGGTGGGTCTTACGCTCAAGCATCTGCAAGATCTTTATTGGAAAATACCAAACTTAGTGCATTAGAAATTGTAAGAAAATCATTAAGTATTGCAGCAGATATTTGCATATATACAAATCACACTTTCACAATTAAAGAATTAGATTCAGAAAAGTAAAAAAAAGGATTATTAAAATGTCTTCAATGACTCCTATAGAGATTGTCAAAGAACTTGATAGATTCATAATAGGTCAAAAAAATGCCAAAAAAGCAGTTGCAATTGCATTAAGAAATAGATGGCGTAGAATGCAATTAAATGACGAACTTAAATATGAAATCACACCTAAAAATATATTAATGATAGGACCAACAGGAGTAGGTAAAACTGAAATATCTAAAAGATTAGCAAAACTAGCAAATGCTCCTTTTATAAAAGTTGAGGCAACTAAATTTACTGAAGTTGGTTATGTTGGTAAAGAAGTAGATTCTATAATTAGAGAACTTACTGATTTATCTATAAAAATGGTAAAAACACAAACAATTAAAAAAAATAAAAAAAAAGTAATACAAATGGCTGAAGAAAGAATTTTAGATGTTTTGTTACCTTCAATAGATAATTCTTCTAATTCTAAAAAAAATAAACATGATAATTCTACTGTTAATATTTTTAGAAAAAAATTAAGAAAAGGTGAACTTGATGACAAGGAAATAGAAATACGTGTATCAAACGTTCCTATGGGGATAGAAATTATGGCTCCACCTGGAATGGAAGAAATGACTAGTCAATTACAATCATTATTTCAAAATCTTGGAGGGAATAAACAAAAGACAAAAAAATTAAAAATAAAAGATGCAATGAAATTAATAACTGAAGAAGAAGCGTCAAAAATAGTTAATCCAGAAAAATTAAAACAAAAAGCTATAAACATGGTAGAACAACAAGGAATAGTTTTTATAGATGAAATAGATAAAATATGTAGAAGAAGTAATAATAGTTCTTTTGGTAGTGATATTTCTCGTGAAGGTGTACAACGAGACCTATTACCATTAGTAGAAGGTTGTACAGTTTCAACTAAACATGGTATGGTTAAAACAGATCATATATTGTTTATTGCTTCAGGAGCTTTTCAAACATCATCTCCAGCAGATTTGATACCGGAATTACAAGGAAGATTACCTATAAGAGTAGAACTTAAGGCATTAACTGTTAGTGATTTTGAAAGAATTTTAACTGAACCTAATGCTTCTGTTACTATGCAATATAAAGAACTAATAGCTACAGAAGGTGTGACTATTAAATTTACAAAAGATGGAATTAGACGTATTGCTGAATCAGCTTGGCAAGTTAATGAATCTATGGAAAATATAGGAGCACGAAGATTACATACAGTATTAGAAAAATTAATGGAGAAAATATCTTTTAATGCTCATAATCTTAAAGGTCAAAAAATATATATAAATAATGAATATGTTTGTAATCATTTAGATCCTTTAGTATCTAATGAAGATGTAAGTAAATTTATTTTATAAAAATGTATTTTTAATATTTTTGTTCCTGTGAATTAAAAATATCGCAGGAATGATTTAAACAACATTAATTTTAGAAATTATAAATTTAAAATATTTAATAAATTTTTTTAATTATAATTTTTATGTTATCAATTAAAAAAAATTATGTGGAATTTTTAATATGAATAATTGGGTTAAAGCAAAAGTTATATCTATAAAAAAATATAATGGAAATTTGTTAAAAATAATATTACATGCTGACATATTACCATTCATTGCTGGACAATTTACTAAATTTTTGATAAAAAAAAAAAATAGTATAAAAATAAGAAGAGCTTATTCATATGTAAACAGTCCTAAAAGCAATAATTTAGAATTTTATATAGTTAAAATAAAAAAAGGTGTAATGACATCTAAATTATTTAAATTAAATATTGGAGATGATTTAATAATTAGTAAAAAATCTTTTGGTTTTTTTATTTTAAAAAATATACCTAAATCATATTATTTATGGATGTTTGCTACTGGTACGGGTATAGGACCGTATTTATCAATGTTACAAGATAAAAATCATACGTTAAAATTTAATAATATTATTTTGGTACACGCTGTAAAATATTTTAAAGAATTATGTTATTTAGATTTAATGTATGATCTAAAAAAAAAATATAAAGGTAAATTAATTATTAAAAATGTATTAAGCAGAGAATATAATTCAGAAACTTTAACAGGTAGAATACCTAATTTAATTAAAAACAAGTTATTAGAAAATAGTTTGAATATTTCTATGAATAAAAATAATAGTCATGTAATGTTATGCGGCAATCCTAATATGGTAAAAAATACTGAAAAAGTTTTGATAAAATATAAAAATATGAAAAAACATTTAAATAGAAATCCAGGGCATATTACCAAAGAAAACTATTGGTAAAAATAATTGTGTATTAACATATATCTAATGGAAAATTAATTATTTCATTTATATTTTTTATTTTTAATATAGACATAATTAATCTTTCTATTCCGATTGCTACTCCTGAACATTGAGGTAATCCTTTTTTTAAAGAATTTATAAAATTTTTATCTATTTTTACTTTTTTCATTCCATTTTTTTCCCTAGTTTTGTTATTTTTTTTAAAACGTTTTTTTTGTTCTTTAAAATCAACTAATTCATCAAAACCATTAGCTATTTCTAATCCATATGAAAATATTTCAAATCTTTCTGATATTTTATTATTTAAACTATTTATTTTAGATAAAGATGCTTGAGATGCAGGAAAATGATAAATAAAAATCAATTCTATTTTTTTTAATATCGGATATAATCCAATTATAAATAAATATTCTAATAATGAATCTTTATTTTTATTTTTAAAAGACAAACTATTATCTTTTGATACATCTTGTATTTTTTTTATTAAATCTTTTTTGCTACATGTTAATGGATTTATTTTTAAATAATTCATAAATATTCTTTCATAAGAAATGAAAACAACTTTTTTGTATTTTTTTAAATTATTTAATAAAACATTAATTTTATTCATTAATTTAAAAATATCACAATTTGTTTCATACCATTCTAAAATTGTAAATTCTGGATTGTGATATTTACCTAATTCACCATTTCTAAAGCTATGACATATTTGATAAATAGATCCTAAACCATAAGATATTAATCTTTTCATATGGTATTCTGGACTTGTTATTAACCATAATTTTTTTTTTTTTTTATTTAAAAATAAAGTTTTGAAAGGAGTGATATTTACATCAGTAACTGTAAATGAAGACATAATGGGTGTGTCTACTTCTAAGACATTGTTTTTTAGAAAAAAACTCCTTATTTTATTGATAATTTTTGCTCTTTTAAAAATGTTAATATGTGATGTTTTGGGAATAAATTCATCTTTTTTTATATTTTTCATTTTAATATATTTTTTAATTTTAATTTTTTATACAAAAACATTTATTTAAAATAAATGTTTTGTTATTATTTAATTTTATAAACATAACATAAATAAGTTAAATACAACAAATGAATAATTTAGTAATATATCCAGGTACTTTTGATCCAATAACATATGGTCATATTGACATAATTCGTAGAACAAAAAATATATTTAAAAATATTATTGTTGCTGTTATAGATAAACCTAATTTTAAAACTATGTTCAATTTAAAAGAGAGAAAAAATTTGTTAAAAGAATCTACTAAAAATATAAAAAACATTTTAATATTGTCTTTTAATGATTTAATTGTTAATTTTGCATCATCTAAAAAAGTTTTTTTATTAATAAGAGGAATAAGAGATAATTCAGACTTAAATTATGAAATGAATTTTTATCGAATTAATAAAATATTAAACAAAAAAGTTGAAACTATCTTTTTATTTTCATCTAATAAGTTTTCATATGTATCATCATCTATAATAAAAGAGATATCTTATTATGGAGGAAACGTTAAAAAATTTGTTCCAAAAAATGTGTGCAAAGCTTTAAGTAATAAAATTAAAAGTTTAAAAAAAAAAAATAAATAATATTTTTTATTATTTAATACATATATTATTTTTTTAATACAAGTTTTATTTTTTAATTCCTTTAGCTATTAAGATACCTATTATTAACATAAATAAAATAAATATAGATATTCCATACCAAGAATACCAATACCAAAATACACCACCCAAAGTTCCAAATATACTAGCTCCTAAATAATAAAAAAAAAGATACAAAGAAGTAGCTTGTCCTTTATATTTTTTTACATGATAACCTACCCAACTGCTAGAAACTGAATGAGCTGAAAAAAATCCTGCTGAAAATATCATTAATCCAATGATTATCGTCAATAAGAAATTAAACTGTGTAATGATTAAACCTGTTATCATCAAACATATTGAAAAAACTAGTATTTTAGACCTACCATAAATTTCTGTCAAAACGCCAGCTTTTGGAGAACTATATATGCCTGTTAAATAAACCATAGAAATAGAACCTAATAAAGCATGATTTATAAATGTTGGTAAAGATATTAATCTATATCCAATATAGTTAAATAAAGTAATAAAACAACCCATTAAAATAAATCCTACAAAAAATAATTTAGATAGTATTTTATCCTTGCATTGATTTAATCCATTTACAAATAATTTAACAGGATGGATCGATATTGGAAAAAAATTGTTAGAAGGTGGTAATAATATTATAAATATTAATGTAGAAATAAAAGATAATATTCCTATTATTAATAATGCTATTTTCCAACAAAAATATATAGACAAAAAACTGGTTATAAACCTTCCAAAAAAACCTCCTAGCGAATTTCCACTAATATATAGTCCAATAGCAAACGCTAACAATTTTGGATGTATTTCTTCACTTAAATAACTCATTGCAACAGCAGTTACTCCACTCAACGATAATCCAGTAATAGATCTTATTAATATTATATGCTTCCAATTATTCATAAAAGAACACAATATAGTTAATAAAGAAGCTGTTACTAATGAACTAATCATTATTTTTTTCCTACCTATATAATCTGATATAGGTCCTGTAAATAACATTCCTAAAGCCATAGTTATTGTTGTAACAGACAATGACAAACTTGCATGTGTTGGAGTTAAATGAAATATTTTTGAAAAAATTGGTAATATTGGTTGAACACAATATAAGATAGCAAAAGTAGAAAATCCTGCAGAAAACAAAGCTAACATAATTATGTTGAAATTTTTATGATCTTTTTTTATGTATTTTTTTTTGTTTTTCATTAAATTGTTGTTGATTTTTATTTTTGTTCAATAAAAAAATTTTATTTTTTTAAAATACTATGTTTTTATATATTAATTATCTTTAGTTTATATTAAAAAATAAATATTTATAAATAATAATTGTTATATTGTTTTTTTATTTTTTTAAAATATTGGATTATATGTATTTAATAAATTATTAATAATAAATATTTATATTTTTATACATCCATCATATACATATTTAACAGGTCCTGTCATAAATAAATCTTTTTTAATGTTTTTCCATTTTACATATAAATTACCTTCTTTGAACATTACTTTAACTTTGCTTGATAACTTTTTTCTTATAATGCCGATGGCTACAGAAGCACAAGCTGCACTACCACAACTTGATGTTTCTCCAACACCTCTTTCATATACACGTAAAATTATGTTATTTTTATCTAATATTTGCATAAAACTAACATTAACTTTTTCAGGAAACAAATAATGATTTTCTATTTTTTTTCCTATTATGTTTATTTTAGTTTTCTTTACATTTGAAACTTCTATAACACAATGAGGGTTTCCTAGAGAAACCACCCCAATTTTTATTTTTTTATTTTTAATCTTTATTTTATACGTTTTTTTTTGAATATTAGTTATAAATGGTATTTTTTTTGGATTAAAAATAGGTTTTCCAATATTTACTTCTATGTTATTTTTTTTTAAAATTCTTAATTTCATATATGAATTTTTAGTTTTTATACATATATTTTTTTTTTTCGTTATTTTTTTATAAAATAAAAAAAATGCAAAACATCTAGCGCCATTAGCACATTGAAAAATTTCACTTCCATCAGCATTAAATATTTTGTAAAAAAAATCTATTTTTTTTTCATTAGATTTTTCAACAATAAGAATTTGATCAAAACCTATTCCTTTTTTTCTATTTGATATCTTTTTTATTATTTTTTGATTTAGTTTTATTTGTTTGTTAATGTTATTAATTATTATAAAATCGTTACCTAAAGCATGCATTTTTGAAAAAAATATTTTTGTTATTTTTTTTTTTGAATTTATTATTGAAGACATATTTTTTTATTATTATTATAATAGTATAAGTAATATTTTTTAATAAATAAATATAAAAAATATATAAAAAGATAAATAAAAGAATAAATTAGAGTTAATTAGAGTTAATTAGAATTAATTAGATATTTTTTTTATTTTATATGATATTTTCGGCGAGAGAGGATTTGAACCTCTGACCTACTGGTCCCAAACCAGTTGCGCTACCAAACTGCGCTACTCGCCGTTTTTATATTATAAATATTATAAAAAACATTATTTTAATAAAATAATGGGGTGGCTAATGGGATTTGAACCCATGACTACTGGAATCACAATCCAGGGCTCTACCAACTGAGCTATAGCCACCATATATAATAAAAAAAAATATTTAATACTAATTATTTATTTATTATGTTCTTCAAAATTTGAAATTTGTTTCTTGATTTTTTTAAAAAAAAAAATCTTATTCTGAATAAGATAATAACTTTTATTATATATCAAAAACACATAATTTACAATTTAATAATGTATTTTTTTAACAAAAAAATTGTTGTTTAATATTTAATTAATATTTAAATATATTTATAATATATGTTTATATAACATAATAATTGTTTCAATGCTATTTACGTTTAAAAAAGATTAAATTTATAAAAATATAAAAAATATTTATATAATTTAAAATGATATTTAAGCAAATAAAATTATGATCTTTTCATCATATCAAAAAACTCATTATTTGTCTTAGTCATAGATAATTTATTTATCAAGAATTCCATTGCTTCAATTTCGTTCATTGGATGTATTATTTTTCTTAATATCCACATTTTATGTAATTCTGAAGATGTTGTTAATAGTTCTTCTTTTCTAGTTCCAGATCTATTATAATCAATAGCTGGAAAAACTCTTTTTTCAGCTATTTTCCTTGATAATGGCAATTCCATATTACCTGTTCCTTTAAATTCTTCATATATTACTTCGTCCATTTTTGATCCAGTATCTATTAAAGCAGTGGCTATAATTGTTAAACTACCTCCTTCTTCCACATTACGAGCAGCTCCAAAAAATCTTTTAGGTCTATGCAATGCATTAGCGTCAACTCCTCCAGTTAAAACTTTTCCTGAAGCTGGTACTACTGTATTATAAGCTCTTGCTAATCTTGTTATTGAATCTAATAATATTATTACATCTTTTTTATGTTCTACTAGTCTTTTAGCTTTTTCTATTACCATTTCAGAAACTTGTACATGTCTAGAAGAAGGTTCATCAAAAGTAGAAGCTACTACTTCTCCTTTCACTAATCTTTGCATTTCAGTCACTTCTTCAGGTCTTTCATCTATTAAAAGAACCATTAAAACACATTTAGGATAATTATATGCAATACTTTGAGCTATATTTTGTAATAACATAGTTTTTCCAGCTTTAGGTGGAGCAACTATTAAACCTCTTTGACCGCAACCTATTGGTGAAGCAAGATCTAAAACTCTTGCTGTTAAATCTTCAGTTGAACCATTACCTCTTTCCATTCTTAATCTTGAATTTGCATGTAATGGTGTTAAATTTTCGAATAAAATTTTACTACGGGAACTTTCTGGTTTATCATAATTTACTTCATTTACTTTTAGTAAAGCAAAATATCTTTCTCCGTCTTTAGGAGGTCTTATTTTGCCAGAAATAGTATCTCCTGTACGAAGGTTGAATCTTCTTATTTGACTAGGAGAAACATATATATCATCCGGTCCTGCTAAATAAGAACTATCTGAAGATCTAAGAAAACCAAATCCATCTTGTAATATTTCTAATACTCCATCTCCAAATATGTCTTCACCACTTTTTGAGTGTTGTTTTAAAATAGCAAAAATAATGTCTTGTTTTCTCATACGTGCCAAATTTTCTAAACCCATATTTTCGCCAAGATTGATTAATTCAGAAACCGGAGTGTTTTTAAATTCGGTTAAATTCATAATGATGGGTTCTTAGTAAACTAGAAATAATTATGAAATGACTAATAATTTATTAGTAATTAATATAAAAATTAATTTTTTTATTTTTTTAATATTATTTAAATAAAAATTTATAAAATTTAACTATAAAATAAAAATATTTTTTATTTGATTAAATTGTAATTTTTTTTTTACAAATTATCATTTAAAAAATCTTTAAGTTTTCTTTTAGAAATAGAGCCAACTTTAGTTGCTAATAACTCTCCATTTTTAAACAAAAGTAAACTTGGTATACCTCTTATAGAATATTTAGGAGGGGTTAAAGGATTTTCATCTACATTCATTTTGCAAATAATCAAGTTTGTTTTATATTCTTTAGATATTTCATCTAATATAGGAGATAATATCTTACATGGCTCACACCATTCTGCCCAAAAATCAACTAAAATGAAATTCTCTGTTGTTGATAAAAATTTTTCAAAATTATTATCCGTTATTTTTAATATTTTATTTTCTTTCATTTTATACCTATTTAATATTTAAATTAAATATTATTTAAAAATAATATTTTATTAGAAATAAATTAATATAATATTAATTATACTAGAAATTAAAATATAATAGTAGCAAAAAAATAGTTTTATAATAAAAAAATTAACATTAATAATATACAATTATATTATTTAATGATATTTATTAATAAATTAAAAAAATAAATTTCTCATGATGAATAAATTTATAAATAAATATTTATTTAAAATAAATTTAAAAAAAACTTTGGTATTTTAGATTCATATTGTTTAATTTTTTTTTTTATTTTCATCGTTAAATCAATGTTATCTATTCCTTGTATTAACCTTTGTTTTACGGTTTCATCTATATCAAAATTATATTTTTGATAAATATTTGTGACACTTTTTTTATGTAAGTTAACAGTAAATTTGATACCTATGTTTTTTTTAACAATATTGAACATGTTATTTATTATGTTTTTATTAAAACAAATAGGTAATAAGTTGTTGTTTATACTATTATTATAAAAAATATCAGCAAAACTTGTAGCTATAACAATTAAAAAACCATAATCTTTAAGAGCCCAAACAGCATGTTCTCTAGAAGATCCACATCCAAAATTATCTCTACATAATAAAATAGTTGAATTTTTATATTCATTTTTATTTAAAATAAAGTTTTTATTTATTTTTTCACCTTTTTCATCGTGGAATCTCCAATTATGAAATAAATTAAAACCAAAACCATTTTTAGTAACTCTTTGAAGAAATTGTTTAGGAATTATTACATCTGTATCAACATTAGAAATATCTAATGGTATAACTTTACCTGTATGTTTAACAATTTTATTTTTTATTCTAATCATTATTTATATCTCTAATGTCATAAAATTTACCTTTTATTGCAGCAATAGCTGCCATAGCTGGGCTTAATAAATGAGTTCTACTGTTTCTACCTTGTCTTCCTTCGAAATTTCTATTGCTGGTTGAAGCACATCTTTCTTTAGGATTTAATTTGTCTTCATTCATAGCTAAACACATAGAACAACCTGGTAATCTCCATTCAAAACCAGCGTTTATAAAAATTTTATCTAACCCTTCTTTTTCTGCTTGTTTTTTTACTTTTTTAGAACCAGGTACGACTAAAGCTTTTACACCTTTAGCAACTTTTTGTTTATTAACAATTTTAGCTGCAGATCTTAAATCTTCAATTCTACCATTAGTACAAGATCCAATAAACACTCTATCAATACTAATGTCTGTTAATTTTATACTATGTTTTAATCCCATATATTTTAATGCTTTTTTTGCTGATTGTTTTTCTAAAATATTTGTAAAATATTTAGGATTTGGTATTTTTTTATTTATAGAAACAACTTGAGATGGATTTGTACCCCATGTTATTTGAGGAATAATTTCTGTTACGTCTATTTTTATTATTTTGTCAAATTTAGATTTTTTATCAGATTTTAAAGTTTTCCAATATTTTAACGCATTTTCCCATTGTTCTTTTTTAGGAGAATATTTTTTATTTTTTAGGTAATCGAATGTTTTATTATCTGGTGCGATAATACCTGATTTAGCACCCATTTCAATAGACATATTGCAAATAGTCATACGTTGTTCCATGGTCATATTATCAATGACGTTACCGCAAAATTCTATTATATAACCATTACCTCCTGAAACACCTATTTTTTTTATGATGTATAAAATAATATCTTTAGAACTTACATATTTTTGTAATTTTCCAGATATTATTATCTTCATGTTTTTAGCTTTTTTTTGTCTCAGTGTTTGAGTAGCAAGAACATGTTCTACTTCTGAAGTTCCTATGCCAAAAGATAAAGATCCAAAAGCTCCATGTGTGGAAGTATGAGAATCTCCACAAACTATAGTCATTCCTGGTAAAGTCATTCCATTTTCTGGACCTATGACATGTACTATACCTTGATTATTATTTTTTACATCATATAATTTTACATTAAATTCTTTACAATTTTTTTTTAAATGTTGTATTTGAATTCTGGACATTTTGTTAAACTTAGAAATATCATTGCTTGTTGTAGAAACATTATGATCCATAGTTGCAAAAGTTTTATTTGGTTGTCTAACTTTTCTTTTTTTTGTTCGTAAACCGTCAAACGCTTGAGGTGAAGTAACTTCATGAATAAGATGAAGATCTATATATATAATTGGATCTTTACTGTTTTTATCTGCTACTATATGGGAGTCATATAATTTTTGGTATAAAGTTTTATATATTTTCATAATTTCCTTTCAAAATTAAATTAGCTATAATATCACCCATTTTTTTTGTTGTAATATATTTTTTACCATCAGATATATCAAATGTTCTATATCCTTTTAATAAAACCTTGTTTACAGAGTTATTTATTATTTTAGATATATTTTTTAAATTAAAACTATGTTCTAATAACATAGATAAAGACAAAATTTGAGCTATAGGATTAGCTATATTTTTATTAGCTATATCAGGAGCAGATCCACCCGCAGGTTCGAAAATTCCAAAATTATTTTCATTTAAACTAGCAGAAGGAAGTATTCCTATAGAACCAGATATTGCTGCACATTCATCAGAAATAATATCTCCAAATAAATTTGAACATAAGATAACATCAAAATCATATGGTTTATTTATTATTTGCATCACAGCATTATCGATATATAAATGTGAAACTTTTACTTTTGGATAAATTTTAGATATTTTATCTACTGTTTGCCTCCACAAAATAGAACTTTCTAAAACATTAGCTTTATCAACGGAAACAAGTTTTCTATTTCTTTTCATGGCTAACTTAAAAGCAATATGTGATATTCTTGTTATTTCTTTTTCAGAATATATTTCTGTATCAAAAGAATATTTTGATTCTTTGTTTTTTTTTGTACCTTTAGGAGAACCAAAATATATTCCTCCAATTAATTCTCGAACACATAAAATATCAAAACCTTTAGAAGATATATTTTTTTTTAAAGGAGATAATTTATATAATTTTCTATGTAATTTAGATGGTCTTAAATTTATAAACAAATTAAAATGTTTTCTTATTTTTAATAAAGCTCCTGTTTCAGGTTGTAAATTTATAGGTAATTTTTTCCATTTTTCACCTCCTACAGATCCTAGTAAAATAGCGTTTGAT
Source organism: Buchnera aphidicola (Taiwanaphis decaspermi) (assembly GCF_039405155.1). Taxonomy (GTDB): domain Bacteria; phylum Pseudomonadota; class Gammaproteobacteria; order Enterobacterales; family Enterobacteriaceae; genus Buchnera_M; species Buchnera_M aphidicola_B. The sequence continues at coordinate 441,782 of NZ_CP135049.1, forward strand.
TTTGTACATCCTGATATAGTTTCATTAGGTAATGGAACACCATGTTTATCAATGGCTACACCTCCAATATCATATTTTTTTGTAATTATGTTTGTTTTAAATCTTTTATTAATAACTTCTATAATTTTTAAGGCTTCTTTCATAACCTCAGGTCCTATTCCATCACCTGGTAAAATAGCTATCTTGTATTTTTTTTTCATTAATATATTTTCTTGAAATAATTGATTATTTGAATTAAAAAATATTTTTTTTGAGATTCATGTAAATATCATTTAAATTCCATATATTATTTAAAACATCAATCAAAGAAAGAATGTAAGATTCTAAATAGTTTTTAGATATTCCTGTTCCATAAAAAGTTCTATTTTTATATTTTACGGAAATATTAACTCTAATTGATAAATTTTCTATTTTTTCTGTTGTAAAAGATTCATAATTTAATAAAACTATTTTTAACATAGTTGTTTTACTAAAAAGTTTACAAAGAACATTTATAATATTTTTTTTAGTTGTTATTTTAATATTTTTTATTTTATCTCCACATAATAATTTTATTTTTAATTTTGTATAATCACGTAGTTTATAATTAACACTATATTTTTTTAGTAAAAAAAAATTTTTATATTCTTTTTCATTTTTAAAGGCTAAATATTCTAAATCATAATCAAATACTTTTCCTTTTTTATCTGCAAAATTAATAAATTTATTATATAATTTATTAAGATCATAATCTTTTTCTTTATATCCTAATTCTAACATTTTTTGTTTTATTGCAGATCTACCTGATCTTGAAGTTAAATTTAATTTTGTTTTTTTAAATCCTATAATTGTTGGATTAAATATTTCATAATTATTCCTATTTTTTAACATACCGTCTTGATGTATTCCAGAAGAATGTGAAAAAGCATTGCTTCCTATAACAGCTTTGTTTCTAGGTATAGGAACATGACATATTTTACTAACCAATTTACTGTTTTTATAAATATTTTTAATGTTTATATCTGTATATGCATTTAGCAAATTACCATGTAATTTGATAGCCATTATTATTTCTTCTAGCGCTGTATTACCAGCTCTCTCACCTAAACCGTTGGTTGTTCCTTCTACCTGAGAAGCTCCTTCTTTTATAGCAGATATTGAATTTCCAGAAGCCATACCTAAATCGTTATGACAATGTACTGAAATATTAGCTTTATCTATATTAGGAACATTATTATATAAATATTTTATTATTTTTCCAAATTCATAAGGAACAGTAAAACCAACTGTATCCGGGATATTAATTGTATTAGCACCAGCTTCAATTACTTTTTCAACTATTTTACATAAATTATTAATATTAGTACGTCCAGCATCTTCACATGAAAATTGCACATCATTAGTATATTTTTTAGCTTTTTTTACATAAAAAACAGACATATCTATTATTTCTTGAAATCTTTTTTTAAGTTTTGATTTTATGTGTATGTCAGATGTAGCTAAAAATATATGTAATCTGAAATTTTTAGCTTTTAACATAGATTCTGCAGCTACTTCTATATCATTATCTACACAACGAGCTAAACTACAGATAGTGCTATTTGTTATATTATTTGATATAATTTGAGAAGATTTAAAATCTTCTGGAGAAGATATTGGAAAACCAACTTCTATAATATCTACCCCCATATTTTCTAAAGATAAAGCTATCTTCAACTTTTTTTTTGCTGTCAAACTGTATTTTAATGCTTGTTCACCATCTCTCAACGTGGTATCTAAAATAATAATTTTTCTTTTCATAAAATTTTTTCCTAATAATTTCATTATTGTTTGTAGAAAAATATTTATATTAAAAAATAACAATTTTGTGATATATAATCATAAATATTCTTTTTGAATATTTATTTAATAAAAATATTTAAAACGAATTTTTAAATTTTTTATTTAAATATTTAATAACCTTATATTTTGTGCATAAAAATAATTTAATTTTAAATAAAATTAAAATTTAAAAAAAATATTTTTAAATTTATTCAAATTATTTAAAATGGTGCATATAATAAATTACAGCCCCATTTTAAAATAACTATTTTAAATAATTAATTTTTTAGAAATACACCTTAATAAAATTTTATATATTTTTCATTTTAGTCATATATTTTCTTAATTTTAAACCAACTTTTTCTATTTTATGATTATCTATAAAATTTTGTAACTTTAATAATTTTTTGTTATCTATATAATATGATTTTATTTCATTACCAATATCGTTTTTATTAAGTTTATGTAAAATTTTTTTAAATATTTTTAAAGCTGGTTTTGTAAACAAATAACTTCCATATTCTGCAGTATCAGAGATTATAACATTCATTTCGTGTAATCTTTTACGTGCAATAGTATTTGCTATTAAAGGTAGTTCATGTAGAGACTCATAATAAGCTGATTCGGGCATTATTCCTGTAGATAACATAGTTTCAAAAGCTAATTCAATACCTGCTTTAACAATAGATATCATTAAAACACCTTTCTTAAAAAAATCTTCCTTAAATATTGATCCTGTATAATTTTTTGATTTCTCAAAATCTGTATTTTTAATTTCTTTCCTCCATTTTAGTAATTTAATATCATTATTTTTCCAGTCTTGAATCATTTTTTTAGAAAAATCACCCGAAATAATATTATCCATATGTTTTTGAAATAAATATTTCATATTTTTTTTAATTATTTCTGATATTTGATGTACTCTATATTTAGCATATGGGGATAATCTATTTAACATTAATTTTATACCTCCGTGTTTTAAAGATTCTGTTATTATTTCCCAACCATATTGTATAAAACTTGCTGAATAACATTTGTCAAAATTTTGAGATACTAAAAAGTCATAACAAAATAATGAACCTGCTTGAAGTAAACCACATAATATTGTTTGTTCTCCCATTAAATCTGATTTAACTTCAGCAACAAATGAAGATTCTAAAACACCAGCTTTATCACTACCTATAGCCATTGCCCAAGATTTAGCTATTTCTATACCATTTTTATTAATATTATTTTCAGGATGAACAGCTATTAAAGCAGGTACTCCAAAACCTCTTTTATATTCTTCTCTTACTTCTGATCCAGGACATTTTGGAGCAACCATTATTACTGTAATATCAGATCTAATAACCTCTCCCATTTCGACAATATTAAAACCATGAGAATAACCTAATATTGAATATTTTTTCATTAAAGGTTGTATTTTTTTTATTACTATTGAATGTTGTTTATCTGGAGTCAAATTGATAACTAAATCTGCTGTTGGTATTAATTTTTTATATGTGTTTACAACAAATTTGTTTTTTATTGCATTTTTGTATGAATTAGTTTTTTTTAAAATAGATTTTTTTCTTAAAGCATAAGACACATTTAGTCCAGAATCCCTCATATTTAAACCTTGATTTAGACCTTGTGATCCACATCCTACTATTACTATTTTTTTATTTATAAGAAAATTCTTACTTTGTAAAAATTCTTTTTTTAATACAAAACGACATTTTTTTAATTGAGATATTTTTTTTCTAAAATTTAATTTATTAAAATAATTAGACATTATTTTCCTCTTAATATTTTTTATTTAATATATTTTTATCTCTAACAGCTCCTTTACTAGAACTAGTAACAAAAAAAGAATATGCTTTCAATGCATCAGATATATTTCTTTTTCTGTTTGCAGGTGTAAAAGATTTATTTTTTCTTTTATTTTCTTCATTTATTCTTTTAATAATTTCTGATTTACAAACACATAATTTAATTGTACGTTTAGGTATATTTAACTTAATGATGTCACCGTTTTTTACAATCGATATCAATCCTTTATTAGCTGCTTCAGGAGAAATATGTCCTATAGAAAGACCAGATGTTCCTCCAGAAAATCTTCCGTCTGTTATCAAAGCACAATATTTGTCTAACCCCATTGATTTTAAATAAGTTGTAGGATATAACATTTCCTGCATACCTGGTCCACCTTTAGGACCTTCGTACCTAATAACTACTACATCACCTTTTAAAACACCACTATTTAAAATTGCATATACTGCATCTTCTTGGCTTTCATAAACTTTTGCAGGTCCAGAAAAAGTTAACATTTTTTTATTAACTCCAGCTGTTTTCACAACACAACCTTCATTAGCCAAATTACCTTTTAATATAGCTAATCCTCCATCTTTACTATATGCATATTTATAAGATCTTATACAACCATTTTTTCTATCCAAATCTAATTTTTTCCATCTATATGATTGAGAAAAAGGTTGTGTAGTTCTAACTCCTAAAGGACCAGCAAGAAACATTTTTTTTACTTTTTTATTTTTAGAAATAATTATGTCATATTTTTTTAATGTTTTTTTAATTGATTTTCCTAATATATTATTAGATTCATGAAGTAAATTTAATCTATTTAATTCACCTAATATTCCCATAACTCCTCCTGCTTTATGTACATCCTCTATATGATATTTTTTTGAACTAGGAGATACTTTGCATAAATGAGGTACTTTTCTGGATATTTTATCTATATCAAAAATAGAAAAATCTATTTTACCTTCTTGAGCTGCTGCTAATAGATGTAATATAGTATTACTTGAACCTCCCATAGATACATCCAACATCATTGCATTAATGAAAGATTTTCTATTAGCTATATTTCTTGGCAAAAAATTAATATTATTGTTTTTGTAATATTCTTGAGTTATCTTTACAATAATTTTGCCAGATTTTTTAAACAACTTTTTTCTATCGGTATGAGTAGCTAATATTGTTCCATTACCTGGTAATGCTAATCCTAAAACTTCCATTAAACAATTCATGGAATTAGCAGTAAACATACCAGCACAAGAACCACATGTAGGACAAGATAGTTTTTCAATAACATTACTTTGAGTTTTTTTATTTTTTTTTACCCCTTCTATTATAGCATTTACTAAATCTAATTTAATAACTTTGTTATTTTTATCAATTATTTTACCAGATTCCATAGGTCCACCAGAAACAAATACTGATGGTATATTTAACCTTAATGATGCCATTAACATTCCCGGGGTTATTTTGTCACAATTAGATATACATACCATTGCATCAACACAATGTGCATTTATTACATATTCTACTGAATCAGCAATTATATCTCTAGAAGGTAATGAATATAACATCCCATCATGTCCCATAGCAATTCCATCGTCAATTGCTATAGTGTTAAATTCTTTTGCAACACCACCGTTTTTTTTTATTTCTTTAGCTACAATATTTCCAATATTTTTTAAATGAATATGACCTGGTACAAATTCTGAAAAAGAATTTACTATTGCTATTATAGGTTTTTTGAAATCATCATCATTCATTCCTGTTGCTCTCCACAAAGAACGAGCACCAGTCATGTTCTTACCATGTGTTGTTTTTGAAGAACGATATTTAATCATGTTTAACTCTATATTTTATAATTTTGTTAGAACTTAAATTATTTTACATAATTTAAAAAACTTATTTTTAGTTTTTTAAATTAATTAAATTTAATTTAAATTAGGTAATTATTAAATTTAATATAATATTTTTGTTAGGTGGGTTAATATTAGATATATGATATATTAATATTTTATTTTATTTTCATTATATGATAATTTTTTATATTTTTATTCAGGGACGGAGGGAATTGAACCCACAACATTCGGTTTTGGAGACCGACGCTCTACCAATTGAACTACGTCCCTATTTAATAAAAATATATAAATAAATTTTCAACAAATAATGAAATTATATAATATATGATTTTTTATTAAAATCAAGATATCATAATATTTTACATAAAAAATTATTTTAATTTTTTTAATAAAATTTTTATAGGATATATTGTTAATGAAATTACCTATATACTTAGATTATTCTGCAACAACACCTGTAGACCCTCTTGTTGTAAAAAAAATGTTAAAATTTTTAACTATAGATGGTATATTTGGAAACTCAGCATCTAGATCTCATAAATTTGGATGGGAAGCAGAAGAAGCAGTAAATATTGCTAGAAGTCAAATTTCTAATTTAATTAATTGTGATATAAGAGAAATAATATTTACTTCTGGAGCAACAGAATCAAATAATTTAGCAATAAAAGGATCAGCTATTTTTTATAAAAAAAAAGGTTCACATATAATAACTAGTAGTACCGAACATAAATCTGTATTAGATAGTTGCAGATATCTTGAAGAAATTGGTTATAAAGTAACTTATATTAAACCTAAATCTAATGGTATTATAAGTATCAAACAAATACAAAAAAAACTAAAAAAAAATACTATATTAGTTTCTATTATGCATATTAATAATGAAACAGGAGTTGCTCAAAATATAAAAAAAATAGGTAATTTATGTTTTAAAAAAAAAATTATATTTCATGTAGATGCTACGCAAAGTATAGGTAAAGTTCCATTTAATATTTCTAAATACAAAATAGATTTAATGTCTTTTTCATCTCATAAAATGTATGGACCGAAAGGCATAGGATGTTTATATGTAAAAAGAAAGCCTCGTGTTAGATTATCTTGTCAAATTCATGGAGGAGGTCATGAAAGAGGTCTTAGATCAGGTACTTTACCAGTTCATCAAATAGTAGGCATGGGAGAAGCTTGTAGGATAGCTAAAAAAGTTATAAAAAAAGAAAATGAAAAAATGATTTATTTAAGAAATTTATTATGGAATGGAATAAAAAATATTGAAGAAGTTTATTTAAATAGTGATTTAGTAAAAGGTGCACCTCATATTCTAAACGTAAGTTTTAATTACGTAGAAGGAGAGTCTTTAATTATGTCTTTAAAAGAATTAGCTATTTCTTCAGGATCGGCATGTACTTCTTCTAGTTTAGAACCTTCATACGTATTAAAATCTATGGGTATCAAAGACGAACTTGCACATAGTTCTATTAGATTCTCTATAGGTAGATTTACCACTGAAAAAAATATAAATTACGCTGTAAAATTAATTCATAATTCTCTTAAAAAATTGAGACATTTATCTCCTTTATGGGAAATGTTTAAATCCGGTGTGAATTTAGATAATGTTATTTGGAATCATAAATAAATATGTGAATATTAAGGAATAAAAATGTCATATAGCAAAAAAGTATTGGATCATTATGAAAATCCAAGAAATGTTGGATCTTTTAAAAAAAATTCTGCTAAAATAGGAACAGCTATGGTTGGAGCTCCTTCTTGTGGCGATGTAATGAAATTGCAAATAAAAGTAAATAAAAAAGGTATCATTGAAGATGCTTGTTTTAAAACTTATGGTTGTGGTTCAGCTATAGCTTCAAGCTCTTTAATTACAGAATTAGTTAAAGGAAAATCATTAACAGAAGCTGAAAAAATAAAAAATACTTCTATCGCAAAAGAATTGGATTTACCTCCTGTAAAAATTCATTGTTCAATACTAGCTGAAGATGCAATTAGAGAAGCAATTGCCAATTATAAACAAAAAAATAAAAAAAAATAAATAAATAATTTTCAAAAATGCTGAATAAAAATTCAGCATTTAAAACAATTGCTAAAAATTTAAATAACAAAAAATATTATATTTTTAATTTAGGAATTTTTTATGAATTACTTTGATGTTTTAAAAATACCAAAAAGCTATAAAATTTGTACACAAACTCTTAGAAAAAACTTTTATATTTTACAAAAAAAATATCATCCAGATAATAATTTAAATAAAAACATATCAAATATTAAAAAAAAAAATAAAAAAAGCATGTTGGTTAATGAAGCATATCAAGTTTTAAAAAATTTTATTACAAGAGCAGAATATTTTTTATCTTTGAATGGATTTATTCTTTCTAAACAAGAAAAATTAAAATATGACAAAGATTTTTTATTACAACAAATAAAAACATTTAATTATTTAAAACAACTAAAAAAAAATATTAAAAAAAAAAAAATATTAGATTTTAAAAAAAAAATATATGATTTATGTAAACATTACAAAAAAAAAATATATAAAGAAATTGACAAAAATAAATTTGAAAAAGCAATAATAACTTTATTAAAAGTAAAATTTTTTTACAAAATAAGAAAAAAAATAAAGAAATTAATTGATAAAATATTATTAATTTAAATTTATTAATATTAAAAATTATTTTGGATAATTATATGAATAATAATGTTTTAAAAAAAAATAAAATAATTGTAGGAATAGATTTAGGTACAACATACTCTTTAGTTTCTACTATAATTAATAATAAAGTATATTTTATTAGAGATGAAAAAAATAAATACTTATTTCCATCTGTAGTATGTTATAAAAATAATGAAGTATTTGTAGGATGGGATGCAATTGTTAATATTACAAAATATCCAAAAAATACTATTACTTCTGTTAAACGTTTAATAGGTTTATCCATACAAGAAATAAAAAAATTATATCCAAATATCCCTTATAAGTTTAAAACAAAAAAAGATAATTTGTGTATTAAAATTGATAATAAGTTAATAAGTGTGATAGACATTTTGAAAGAAATTTTTAATCATATAAACTCAATAGTTTTTAATAAATTTAAAAAATACATATATCAAGCAGTAATAACTGTACCTGCATATTTCAATGATATTCAAAGAAAAATTACTAAAAAAGCTGCTAATTTATCTAATATAAATGTATTAAGATTAATAAATGAACCTACAGCTGCTGCTTTATCTTATGGATTAAGTTTAAAAAAAAATGGTATATTTGCAGTTTACGATTTAGGAGGAGGAACATTTGATATTTCGATATTAAGTTTTACAAATAATATTTTTGAAGTTTTGTCTACAAAAGGTAATACTAATTTAGGCGGTGACGATTTTGATAATAAATTATTTAATTTTATTATATCTAAAATAAAAAATTATGACATAAAAAATATAAAAAATAATGCCAAAATATTAAATATAGCTAAAATGGTTAAAATAAAGTTGAGTAAAAAAAATAAAGTAACTATTAAAATAAATAATATTAATGTTATAATTACAAGAAAAATTTTTAATAATTTAATATCTAATTTAATAAAAAAAACTTTGTTAATTTGTCAACAAGCAATTAGAGATGCTTCTATATCATATAAAAATATAAAGAAAATAATTATGGTTGGAGGATCGACTTGTATACCATATGTACAAAAAAAAGTTGGTGTTTTTTTTAATAAAAAAATATTGAATTTTATTAACCCAAAAAAAGTTGTTGCTATTGGAGCTTCTATACATGCAAATTTATTATCTAAAAAATCATTATATAAAACACATGATTTTTTATTGTTAGATGTTATATCAATGTCTTTAGGAATAGAGACTATTGGTGGTTTGTTTGAACATATAGTATATAAAAATACTACAATACCTGTATCTAAAACAAAAATATTTACTACTTTCAAAAATAATCAAAAAACTATGCTTATTCATGTATTGCAAGGAAATAATAAATATGTGAAAAATTGTAAAACTTTAACTAAATTTGTTATAAAAGATTTACCTATGAAACCAGCTGGTAAGATATTCATATTTGTTACTTTTATTATAAATGCTAATGGAATTTTAAATATAAATATTAGAGAAAAAAAAAATAACATAAAATTTAATGTTAAAATAAATTCAAAAGACACAGTATTAACAAAAATATCAACATAGTTACATCAAATAAATAAAAATAATATTTTAAAACTTATATTTAGGATCATAAAAAATGCCAAAAATATTTTTTTTACCTCATGTTAGTATTATACCTAATGGAAAGATTGTAAATGCAAAAACTAATGAGTCTATTTTAGATGTTGCTTTAAAAAACAAAATAAATATAGAACATGCTTGCGAAAAATCTTGTTGTTGTACCACATGTCATTGTATTATAAAAAAAGGGTTTTCTTCTTTATCAAAAATAACTGAAAAAGAAGAAGATGCTTTAGATAAAGCATGGGGTTTATCGATTAATAGTAGATTATCTTGTCAAGCTAAGTTAGGAATAAAAGATTTAATTGTGGAAATTCCTATTTATAACTTACACATGTGATTTTTTTATATAAGGGTTAATATTATCTTTAAACTTAATACATAATTTAATACCTATTATTTTCAATTTTTTTTGAAAAAAGTTATTTAAATATTTTTTGTATGAAAGTGGTATTTTTTTTGTTCTAACTCCATATATTGTTATTTTTTTTTTATTAACTAAATTTTTTTTTTGTGTAATGTATTTTAATTTTATTGTTTTTCCATTTATTAAAGGAGGTTGATGTTTTTTTATTGCCAAATACATTAATTTATTTAATTTTGACGTTTTTATATTTTTACATAAGTTATTATGATATATTTTTTTTATTAAATCTATTATTTTTATTTTTTTAATATTTTTTACAGAAGAAATAAATTTTATATAGGTAAAATTAAAAAATTTTAAATGATTTTTAATATTATTTATTGTATATTTTTTGTTTTTTTTTTTTATTAAATCCCATTTATTAGCAATTATCATAAATGGTTTATTATATTTATTAATGATATTTAAAATAAAAATATCCTGTCTGGATATTTTTTTACATACATCAAATAAAAATAAAACTACATCTGATTTTTTGATAGATTCTATTGATTTAATAATAGATATTCTTTCAACAAAATTTATTTTTTTTTTTTTTTGAATACCAGCTGTATCTATAAATGAATATTTATAATTATTTATTTCTATATTTGTAGAAATACTATCTCTTGTAGTACCAGGTAAATCAGAATAAATTAATTTTTTTTTATTAGATAAGTTATTAATAAATGTAGATTTTCCTACATTAGTACATCCAACTACTGCTATTTTTAAACAAATTTTTAAATAATTTATATTTTTTTTTGTTTGGTTTAAAATACATAATTTTTTTTTAATATATTTTTTTAATGAATTTATTCCAACATTATGTTCTGCAGATATTTTTTGAAAATTTTTAAATCCTAAAGAATAAAATTCTGTTATTTTTCCTTCTTCTGTCTTAACATCTATTTTGTTTGCTATTAAAATAGTTTTGTTTTTGTGTTTTTTTATTTTACTATATATATTTTGATCAATATTTGTTAAACCACTTGTTACATCTACTAAAAATAATATTAAAAAAGATTTTTTTATTATATTATAAAGTTGTTTTTGCATTTGTATTGAAAAAATATTTTTTGACATGTTAAAACCAGGTGTGTCTATAATTTTTACATATTTTCCAATAACTACATTTTTTTCATTTTGATTTATTGTAACACCATGGTAGTCATATACTATTGCATTTCTACTTTTAGTTAATTTGTTAAACAAAGTAGATTTACCAACATTTGTTCTTCCAATAATAGATATTTTTGGTAACATATAATTTTCCTTACTTTATTTAATTTAATAATTAATATTTATTAAAATAACTATAATGTTTCTTTTATTTTATTTTTTAAAAAAATACTAATTTTTTTTGAATAAAAATAATTACTACTTTTTATCCATAAAATAATAGCTTTATTTTTATCATTATTTTTTGAAAAAAAATCACCTAAATAATTATATTTAACACCTAACCAACTTTTTTCATTAAAATTATTTAATAAAATTGAATATTTTTCAAAATCATTTTTATTTGTAAATATTTGCATTTTTTTAAATAATATTAAATTATATATATTTAAATCTATATTTTTGTTTTTTAGCAAAAAATTTATAATTTTTTCAGCTTTATATATTTCATTATTTTTAACATATTTTTTAATTAAAAATAATTTTTTAATATATTCTTTGTTCTTTTTAATTTTGTTATTTTTACTATTCCAAGTAATATTTGATGGCAATAAATTATTTATTTTTTTTGAAAAATTTTTATTTTTTTTAAAAAAATAAAAAAATATTAATATAATAAATATAAAAATTAAAATAAAAAAAATATTTTTTTTGTTTTTCATATATTTTTTCTTAATAAATTAATTGTTACTGATATATAATTATTATATCATTTATTATAATTAAAAACATGAGTACACTAATCAAATTATTTAACAACAAATAATTTATATTAAAAATTTGTTAAAAGTTAAACATATTTGTTATAATTTAATAAATTTTTTATAT